>JAITKQ010000048.1 GCA_031278295.1 Spirochaetaceae bacterium
GAACAAATGTTAAGGTGTTGAACAAAATATAGCGGGGGGAAGGATGAACTTGGAATTCGACAAAGATAAGGCGGGGGCGGCTATGCTTTCGATTCGGGATATACATAAATCTTTTGGCAGCAACGAAGTGCTTCGCGGTATAAACCTTGATGTCCGGCCCGGAGAGGCGCTTGCCCTTATAGGCGGGAACGGCGCGGGTAAGAGCACCCTCGTTAAATCAATTATGGGCGTTTACAGGCCGGATTCGGGGCATATATACATAAACGGCGAGGAGCTTGAATCCTCAAAACCGGCCGTTTCGCTCGACAAGGGCGTCTACCTTGTGCCGCAGGAGCCTATGCTCTTTCCAAACATGACTGTGGAACAGAATGTTTTGACGGGCTTCCGTGAAAGGTACGCGCTTTTGCATGAACGACTCAGCGCGCTGATGAATCAACTGGGATGGAAACTTGAGCTTAGGCGCAGCGCACGTACACTTTCCATCGCCGAACAGCAGCTGGTCGAAATTCTACGCGGACTTTTGCGCGAGGCGCGGGTGCTGATACTTGATGAGCCGACAAGCGCCCTTACCTTTGACGAGGTGAACGCTCTGTTTAGAACCATCGAAAACCTGAAACAAAAAAATATCAGCATCGTCTACATAACCCACCGCCTGAACGAAGTCTTTATGATAGCGAGCCACGTTGCCCTGATGAAGGACGGGGTGATAGCGCTTCAGGGCGAAGTTGGCGAGTTTAGCCAGGATATGCTGGTCAAAGGACTCTTACCGGACGATTATTCCGGGCGGAAATTTGAAACAAAAAAAACGCCGCCGGCCGCCGGATCGCGTCCTGTCTTTGAACTGCGGAATTACAGCGGCTACGGGTTTAAAGACATCAGCATTACGATTCACGAAGGCGAGGCGCTGGGACTTTCCGGCGTTGTCGGCGCGGGCCGCACGGAGCTTGCCATGACGGTATTCGGACGGGACGCGGTAAAGAGCGGAAAGGCCCTGCTGGACGGCAAAGATATTACCGGCCTTAAAACACAGGATATTATCAAAAAAGGCATAAACTATGTATGCGAAGACCGCTTCCTTAACGGGATTTTCAGGATAACAAGCCTTGCCGCTAACATAACATCGTCCTGTCTCCGCTCACTGTCCATGTTTTTCCTCAACTTTGCCGCTGAACATACTATTGCCGGCGGCTATGTTAAGGATTTTAGGATAAAAAGCGCCGGAATAGAGCAGGAAATAGGGAGTCTTTCCGGTGGAAACCAACAAAAAGCCGTTATCGCGCGGGCCTTGACGACAAACCCGCGTCTTGTAATTCTTGACGAGCCGACTCGCGGCATAGACGCCGGCGCTCGCGGCGATATTTACGCGATTATCAACGAGTTAAAGGCGCGTAAGGTAGCGGTTTTACTAATTTCATCGGACATCGAAGAGATTGTGGAACTTTCCGACAGGGTAATCACGATGTTTCAGGGGCGCGTCAAAGCCGAATTTGAGGGAGACGGGATAACACGGGATAACATAATGAGCGCGTGTTTTGGTGTAACACGCGGGAGCGCCGCATGAAAAAACTGCTACAGGCGCGGGAAACCAGCTCTTTTTCATTTGTCATCATCCTTTTTGTCCTTGTCGGCCTTGTAAATCCGGGCTTTCTTGCCCCGGAAAACCTTTTGCTCACGCTGAATTCCAGCGTGGTCTTTACGCTGCTGGCGGCTGGAACGGCGTTTATCATCATAAGCGGCGAGATCGACGTTTCTATAGGCGCGGTGATGGGACTCTGCGCCGCAATTTCCGCGTCTATGATACGGGACGGCGCGCCCTGGTCGATCGCTGTGGCGGCGGCCCTCATAACCGGCATCATCTGCGGCACGATAAACGGCATTGGGCTAATGTTCGCGAAAATCCCGTCCATCATCATGACCCTCGGCACGGCAGGCCTCATACGCGGCTTGATCTACGTGTACACCGGAGGCCGCTGGGTAGAAAACATCCCCGATGGGTACAAGGCCATCTCGCAGGAAGCCTTCCTCGGCGTATCGTTCTTTTACTGGGGAGCGCTTGCCGCCGTCATAGCCGGTATACTGCTGATGACCAAGGCGCGGCAGGGGCGCTATTTCGCGGCGGTTGGCGACAACATAGCCTGCGCGACGCTGCTCGGCATCCCAGTCCGGTTTACAAAAATTTTAGCCTTTGTCATAGCCGGCACCTTCTACGCCGTCGCCGGTCTCATGTTTGTCAGCCGCATAGGTTTTGTTACCCCGATGGCCGGCAGCGGTTACGAGATGAAGGCGATAGCGGCCTGCGTACTTGGCGGCGTAAGTCTTTCAGGCGGCGTAGGCTCGCTCGCGGGGGCGGCCATAGGCGCGCTGTTCATGGCTTCCGTGGGGCGCATCCTCGTGTTTCTCAATTCAACTGCCGATGACGATGTCATCACAGGCGTCATGCTGGTAGTGATTGTTACCGCGGACGCGCTGCTGCGGCAGCGTTCCATAGAAAGAGCGCGGAGGGAGAGGCTTTTGGCCAGGACTAACTCTTCCACAGGAGGAAACGATGCCCGGCAGCCGTAAAAGCCCGTTTAACCCGCAAAAACTGTTACGCTGGGAAAGCTTTCTTGTCATACTGATACTGCTTGAAGCCGCCGTATTCGGCGCTATAAACCCGCGCTTCCTGCGGCCGTCCGTGCTATTTGGCAGCTTCAACGACTTTACATCGATCTGCGTCATCTCCATATTCGTTACATTTGTGCTGATAACGGGCGGTATGGACATCCAGTCCGGTTCTATAGTGGGGCTTTCGTCAATAGTTTTGGGCCTTATCTGGGCAAGTTTCGGACTCAACATCTGGCTGGCCGCCGTGTTGACGATAGTTACCGGCGCGGCTTGCGGGGCTTTTTCCGGCTTCCTGGTCGCTTTCACCGGTGTTCCCGCTATGGTTGTAACGCTGGGCTGCTCGTTCCTGTACAGCGGTTTTGCCAAGACCATAATGAAGCTTGCCAGGATAGAGACGCACAAGGGGATCAGCGGCTTTCCCGCCTCGTTCACCGCTTTTACAGGCTGGACTATATGCGGCGTCCCGTTTCAGTTTGTCATATTCCTGTTTCTTGCGCTAACAGCCCACCTGCTGCTGCACCGGACAAAGTACGGCCGTTATGTATTTTTGTGCGGAATAAACAGGAACGCGGCGGAGTATTCCGGCATAAACAGCCGTTTTGTCATAATGAGCGCGTACATAATGTCAGGGCTTGGCGCTTCGCTTGCGGGCATAATACTTACATCGTACCTGGGGACGGCAAAACCCGATTTCGGCAAAGAACTGACGCTGCCCATCATCACGGCGGTTGTGCTGGGCGGTACGTCCATACTCGGCGGCAGGGGAACGATACTTGGGACGGCGCTGGCGGCGATCGTGATAGGACTGATGCGTTTCGGGCTTTCGATGAGCGGAGTAAGTACCCAGTACCTCGATATACCGGTGGGCTTTCTTTTGATCATCTCGGTCGGACTGCGGGCCTTGGCGGGAAACCGTATTGTGATTAAAAAATTTTTTGATGGGGTGTTTCCGGCTGTTGGCCGGAGTAAATAAATGTTTTGGAGGAAGTTTATGAAAAAAATTGCATTGATTCTGTTGGCGCTTGCGGCGCTGACGCTCCCCGTTCAGGTTTTTGCGAACGGCGGAAAGGAAAAAGCGGCCGGCGGCGGCGTCACCATTGTCTTTGTTCCCAAGATAACCGGTAACGCGTTCTTTGAGACGGCCAATGACGGCGCTCAAAAGCGGGCCAAAGAATGGGGCTTTGCCGTAAAGTATGACGGCAGCCCTGAAGCGGCGGTTGCAAACCAGGTAACGGTTATCCGCAACGCGATTCGGCAGGGTGTTGACGGCATCTCAGTCTCGTCCCTGGACGCTACCGCGCTGGACGGCGTTATGAAGGAGGCTATGAAGGCCGGTCTTGCCGTTACAACCTGGGACTCGGATGTTTCAGGGGACGCCCGCACGATCATGGTTTCACAGGGCACCCCGGACATACTGGGCAAGATGCTGGTGGACATGGGCGTTAAGTCCCTGCAAAGCCGCGGCAAGAATCCGGATACGGACGCTATTCGCTATGCGTGGCACTACTCCCAGTCAACGGTTGCCGACCAGAATTCGTGGCGCGTGGCCGGCGAAGACTACATCAAGCAGAAGTATCCCAAGTGGGTAAATATCCGCCCGGATAACTACTACTCCAACCAGGACGCGGAACTTGCCATCACGACAGGCGAATCTATCCTGAAAGCGAATCCCGATATAGACCTGATCATCTGTAACGACTCGACGGCGCTTCCAGGCCAGCTTCAGGCCGCCCAGAATCTGGGTTACGACAAGGCTAAGGTAACGATTACCGGTTTTGCCACGCCGAATTCGATCAAACCTTATGCCCGCGCCGGCATTCTTGAACGCTGGGGGCTTTGGGACTCAGGCTTACAGGGCGCCCTCGGCGTGTACTTTGCCTACTACCTGGCGAGCGGCAACGCTGTGAAGGTTGGCGACAAGGTTGATGTTCCCGGTATAGGCACGGTGGAAATACTCCCCAACACGGTACTGGACGCTAAGGCCTATACCGCACCGGATTCGGGTGTTGTTTTGCTGCCTGAGCGCGTAGAGTTTACCACATCCAACATGGACAATTACAATTTTTAAGCTATAATATAAGACAAAGCGGGGCGGGCTTGCCGTCCCGCGTCTTTTTTGGAGGAAACATGGCGGATTTAGAAGGTGTAAAGGCGGAAAAAAATTACCATACCGGCGAGCCTTTCGCCGTCAAAGGCAATTTTCATGTCAAAGGGATGGCGAATCAGGAATGGGGCATAAAGAAACGCCTGTCGAATATATTTAACCCCCGCAGCGGAAACACGGTTATGTTCGCGTTCGATCACGGCTATTTCATGGGTTCCGTTTCAGGACTGGAGCGGCTCGACCTGCTGATTCCCAGGTTGCGGGATCATGTCGATGTGCTGATGGCGACTCGCGGCGCGCTCCGTACCAGCGTGCAGCCCGATTGCCGCAAGGCTATAGCCCTGCGTGTAAGCGCGGGCAGCTCTATGGTAAACGATGACTTGAGCCACGAGACGGTATCTGTTGACATCGAGGACGCGGTACGGATGAACGCGGACTGCATGGCGGTGCAGGTTTTTATCGGGGCGGACGGACAGCTTGAAAGCATCAAAAACCTGTCTACCGTGATAAACGCCGGTATGCGCTACAGCATCCCGACGCTCGGCGTTGTAGCGGTCGGCAAGAATATGGAGCGGACGGATCAGTACTTCAAACTTGCCACCCGTATCATAGCGGAGCTCGGCGCCCATATAGTCAAAACCTACTACTGCGACAAGTTTGAAGAAGTTGTCGCAGCCTGCCCCGTTCCCATCGTGGTGGCGGGCGGCAAAAAACTTGCCGAAAAAGAAGCTCTGGAGATGGCGTACAAGTCTATACAGGGCGGCGCTCGCGGCCTTGACATGGGCAGGAATATCTTTCAGAGCCTGCACCCTGTCGAGATGGCGGACGCTGTTGGCAAAATCGTTCACAGAAAATTCACGGACAAGGAAGCGTGGGAATACTACAACGACCGCGTAAAAGATAAATAAATCAGCGGCTAGAAATGGGGGGGGGGGGGGCTACGGGCGCGGCGCACAACCGGGTCCGTAAAAGAAGTCTCCGATTCGGCGGAGCAAGGCACCGGCCAACGCTTGCGCGTTGGAGCTTGGCAGTTTGTTCCGCAAGCGCCGCTCCCTGCTCATTCGCTTTCCATCGCCTTAAACTTGTCCCTAATATCGCTGAGTAGCGCAAGCTCGCGGTTAAGCGTCTTTTCGTAGTCAAGGCTGCCCGCACCCATGCGGGCAGCCTCGTCCTCCCAGAACTGAACACGCTGTAAGTTGATAAAGCGGAAACGTTTGTCCAAGGCTTTTTCCGCCCATTCTTTCGCGCCGTTCCAGTAGTAAAGCGCGGTACGGTAGCAGCTTTCGGCGGTTTCAAGGCTGTCAAGGTTCTGTCCCTTCCACGGCGCGTTGTAAAAGTAGGCCTTACGCTTGTTCCACTTGTTTCCCAGCAGGATGTACTGTTCAATCAGTTTAAGGTTGATGTGCATCATAAAAAGATAGCGGTACTTTTCCCACTGCGCCGGATTCTCTATCAAGGCTTCGGCGTACAGCGGGTTACAAAAATCGGCTGCCAGGGCTTTTTCCAGCCAGTATATGTTTTCCATCGTGTCGTCCGGGTATTGGGTATGGTGCAGGTGGTAGAGCCTGTAGAACTGTTCCTTGTAGCGTACTATGTAAGCGTCAAGCGGCGCGGCGTTCGCAAACAAAATGAGGAGTCCTAAAAGTACGGCAAACGCTCCGGGCAAAAGTGTCGGGCGGCGATCTACTGGACGGTGCACCCTTTCATTATCGGCAACAGGCTGATGTTTTGCCATACGGCCCGCGCTACGGCCTCCACCGGTGCGGCGGCGTCTATCACGGCTACGCGGCTGCCCTTGTCACGGCAAGAATCAAGCAATTTCAGGTAGCGTTCCCGGACAAGGATTTGAAAGTCGAGTCGTTCATAGATCTCCTTTTGCGCCCGTTTTTCTAGTCGTTCAAACGCGATCGCAGGGTCTATGTCGAAGAAGAGCAGAAGTTCCGGCGCGGGGAAGCTTTTGTTCAGTTCCATGGGCAGTTCGTCCCCGCATTCTATCCCCTGGTATACGAGGGACGAGAGTGTGTAGCGATCGCAGACGACAAGGTTGCCTCCCCGCGCAAGGGAGACCAGCCCGCCCTCCCCATACAGGTGTTCGGCGCGGTCGGCGGAAAATAGGCGGGCCATCGTCTCGCCGTGCAGCCTTGCCTCGCCCCGTAGCGCTTCGCGCAAAATCCGCCCGGCAGGGCCCTCTGTCGGCTCGAAGGTATAAACGATGGACGGCAGCTTTTGTCCCCCACCGTCCTGCCCCGCAAACTTCTGTTTTAAAAGTTCAAGCTGGGTGCTTGTGCCGCTGCCGTCGCCGCCCTCAAATACTACAAAGTTTGGCAGAAGCCCCATCACGCCTCCTCGCCCCGGAGTCTCCGGACAAGCGCCGCCTTGTCCGCCGCTCCAAAGAATGCCGACCCGGTAACCAGCACGTCAACGCCGGCGGCGGAGGCCTCGCTAGCCGTCTCCTCGTTGATTCCGCCGTCAACCGACACAAGAAAATCAAGTTTTTGTTCCTGCCGTAGCCGCACCAGTTCCTCAATCTTTGAAAAACATTCCGTGATGCAGGTCTGCCCGCCATAGCCCGGGTTCACCGTCATAACAAGTACAAGGTCCACGAAGGGTAGCAGGCAGGTAAGAGCGCTTACCGGCGTGGAAGGTACTATACTTAGGCCCGCTTTTTTCCCAAGCCCGCGTATGCCCTGCGCCACCCTGTGCGCGTGTACGGCCGCCTCCAGGTGAAAGGTGATGTAATCCGCCCCTGCACCGGCGAAGGCCGGCACAAGGTTTTCCGGTGCGCGGGTCATCAGGTGTACGTCAAAGGGTAGCGCTGTCCTGCCCCGCAGATGCTCTACCATCTTTGTCCCAAACGTGATCGGCGGAACAAAATTCCCGTCCATCACGTCAATATGTATCCAGTCCGCGCCCGAAGTGGCTATGTCGTCAACCGCCTGCCCCATGTTCGCAAAATCGGCGCTCAGTATTGACGGCGCAATCAATTTTTTTCCCATGAAGCCATTATAGCTGAAGGCTGCCCTTTGTTAAACGTCCCACCCCGCCCCCACCCGCCAGCGGGCCTCACATCCGCCCCGCCAGCGGGTTTAAAGTCCGCTACGCGCCCGCCAGCGGGTTTAAAGTCCGCTACGCGGTAGCGTCCTGAAGGCGGTGTTCGGGTTCTGCCCTCGGGTCCGAAAGGGGCGGTTTGCATACGCGGCTGTAAGCGGAGGGGTGGTTTGA
This sequence comes from Spirochaetaceae bacterium, assembly GCA_031278295.1. Classification (GTDB taxonomy): domain Bacteria; phylum Spirochaetota; class Spirochaetia; order Treponematales; family Breznakiellaceae; genus JAIRMY01. The sequence goes on from JAITKQ010000048.1 coordinate 7,931, forward strand.
TGTTTTTGGGCGCATTTCCGGCCCTGCCGGAAACCGGGCTTTGCAGGGTTCCGCCAGGCAAGCCCCTTGGGTTGCCCCTACATCCGCTACGCGAACGCTACGCGCGAACGCTGCGCGCCCCTCCAATCCCGTGCGC
>JAITKQ010000122.1 GCA_031278295.1 Spirochaetaceae bacterium
TTGCCCTTGCGCTTCCTGTTCCCGTTCCTGCGCCTGTCGCCCCTGCACTTCCTGTTGTTCCTGCGCCTGCTGCTGCTCCCGCGCTTGCGCTTCCTGCTGTTCCTGCTCCTGCTGTTCCGGTTCCTGCGCCTCCTGCTGTTCCTGCTCCTGCTGCTCCCGCGCTTGCCCTTCCTGCTGTTCCTGCTCCTGCTGCTGTTCCCGCTCCTGCGCTTGCGCCTCCTGTTGTTCCGGCTCCTGCGCTTCCTGTTGCTCCGACTCCTGCGCCTGCTGCTCCTGCGCTTCCTGTTGCTCCCGCGCTTGCGCCTCCTGCTGTTCCTGCTCCTGCTGCTGCTCCCGCGCTTGCGCCTCCTGTTGTTCCGGCTCCTGCGCTTCCGATTCCTGAGCGGAAAGAGTCCCAAAAACCAGACAAAACAAAACCATTGCTAAAAATACTTTTTGCCATGCTTTACTTTTTGAAAGCAATGAAAATTTAGGAATTAAAAATGTATGATTTATTCTGATTTGTGAAGGATTCAATGTACGGGTAATGGAACGCGGGCAGGGCAGGCTGCCTGTAATACGATAAATGCTTTTTACAAAATGCAACGTAAATACTGTCATAACTGTCATAATGGAAACCTCCGGTCTAACGCGGACCGTGCCGATCAAAAAACGGCGTATTTTGCGCGGCCCATGGCCGCTTCCGGGCAACGCCCGCGGACAAGCTCCGCCGACTGGTGAGCAAAACCCGTCCTACCAAAATTTTCCGGCTTATGACCGCCGCCGGGCAGCGGTCAATTACGGTTACGCAATAGCCGGGGAATTTCACCCCCGTTCCTTTGGTATGCTGAACAATATATCGCTTAAAATTTTTTTTGTCAATACCATGATTCTCACACTGCAATTCCGATTTCAAGCGTCAGGAGGGCGTCCGGGGACGGTTCTGAACAGGGAACGCCGGTTTACTTCATAACGCTCACCCGGAAAAAATCTATTTTCCTTGACGCATGGTTGTAAGCCCCGCGGTACTCTTCGTCAACAAGACGCCGGATGCCGTGAAACAAAAAAGCCAAAAGATTGAGCAGACAAAATATTTTACCCGCGTGTCCCTCCCCGTGACCTTTGGAAACTTTGTTTCCACATTATGCTCAAAGATTATACCCGTGATTCTTTAACACATTGTTGTTCTCGTTCTCTATCTCCCGGCCGGCCCGGAAGACCGCCTCCTCCAACGCCTCCGGCCTGCCGCCCATAAAAAAGGGCCGTCCGGCTCCCGCCGGACGGCCCGCTTCCCGTATTCACGAATCATTGTCCCCGGTAAGCGGCCTCCATAACACGGCGGCCTGCGCCGGGAGCGTTCAGTTCAGGGAAACAGGTGAAGCCCCGCTCCCCCTGTCCCGCCGCGCCGCCTCACGGGGGGCCTATCTTTGGGCCCCGTTAGATAGACTATGGGCACTGCCGCGCTCACCGACCCATTGCGCGCCCCTCGCATTAAGGAAGGTTTCAGACCGATAGCTAGCCAGCATTTGATAGCTCTGGTAGATGCATACGCGAGAGGTACTGGTAGGTGCTATATAAAAATATATAGCATTATCGCCGACCCGGTTCGTTGCAGTGTTCTCCGAAATTACGCCGCCTGACCCGTCGATTCCCTCCTTGAGGAATTTGGCACCATAGTTCACAAACACGCCGCCGCCGTATAACGGGGCCGTGTCGTTGTTCATTGTCCCCCCGTTCATCGTGAACATGCCGCCATCCATAAATACGCTGCCGCCGCCGCTGTAGGCCTTGTTGTTGGTTATGGACGACCCGGCAGCCATCGTGAGCGTGCTGCCGTCTCCGGACGCCATATATACGCCGCCGCTGGTGCCGGCGCTGGTGGTGTTGTCCTGAATATGTGCGCCGTTCCCAAGCACAAGCGTGCCCCGCTCATCACCTTGATGAGCGGGGCGGTGTTGTCCCCATTGTCCTCCGATTGGCTGTCCATCAGACCCTTGAAGGTGATGTTCGTCAGCGTCAGCTTAACGCCCGCCCCCACAGTAATGAGGGGGCGGGCGTCCCTTGCAGGTCTATTGTCCTCCCGCCGCCGTTGATGGTTACCCCGTCGGGGCTGGTGCTGTCCTTCGTGAGTACCGGCCCGGTCGTATTGAGGTCCGTACTAGCGGTCAAGGACACAGATTCGGTCCCGTTCCCCCAACACAATCACCAAGGGGCTGGCCGTGGTGTAGTTCGTGTTGTTATACGCCGCCTTTATCGCGTCTATCAGGCTGTCCCCCGCCTCTGTGGTATTTGAGAAACTGGTGGCCTGAACCGTTCCGCCGGTACCCGTTTCACCGGCGCCCGTTCCGCGCCCGCCGCGTCCCCCCGCCCCTGTACCTTCATTTTAAAATCAGTTGGATAACGAATATAAGCGACAGTATTATGCTCACTACGTTTATGTCTTTAAATTTTCCGCTTAACAGTTTAATGATCACGTACGAGAGTATTCCAAACACGATGCCCTGCGCGATACTGTAGGCAAACGGCATCATAAATATTGTGAAAAAGGCCGGTATGCCTTCGGAGGGGTCTTTGAAATCTATGTTTACAACGGACTGTATCATAAGAAATCCGACCATGATCAGGGCCGGGGCCGTCGCCGCGCCGGGAACCAGCAGGAACAACGGGGAAAGGAAGAGGGCCAGCAGGAAAAACGCGGCGGTAGAGATGTTTGTGAGTCCGGTACGTCCTCCGGCGGCAACACCGGACGCGCTTTCTATATAGCTGGTAACGGTGGAGGTGCCGAGTGCGGCGCCGGCTACGGTTCCAACCGCGTCGGCCAGCAGCGCCTGCTTGACGCGGGGTATGTCCCCGTTTTTGTTTACCAGCCCGGCCTGCGTCGTGATGCCTACAAGAGTCCCAACCGTATCAAAAATGTCTACAAACAGGAAGGTAAAAAACACAATAAAGAATTTTGCACTCAGAATCACGGAAAAGTCGAACTGGAACAACAGCGGCGCGGTGGGAAGCCTTACAGGTGAAAAATTTTTGGGGATGGACGTAACGCCAAACGGAACGCCTATCAGCGTTGTAAGAATAATGCCTAGAAGTATCGCGCCTTTAACTTTTCTTGAAAACAGTATTATGGTTATGGCCACGCCGATAAGCGCGACGAGCGGAGCGCCGCCCGTCAGGTTGCCGAGCGCTACGAAAGTAGCGTCATTCTTCACCATTATGCCGGAATTTCCAAGCCCTATCATCGTGATAAACAGCCCTATGCCGACGGCAACCGCGTGTTTCAGGTTCACCGGTATCGCCTTGACGATCGCTTCCCGCACGTTAAAGAGGGACAGCAGGATAAAAAAAACGCCTTCGCAGAACACGGCGGTAAGGGCCGTCTGCCATGAATACCCCATGCCGAACACAACTGTGTACGTAAAGAACGCGTTCAGCCCCATGCCCGGCGCCAAAGCTACAGGCAGGTTTGCGGCAAAGGCCATCACGAGCATCGCGATTACCGACGCGAGAACGGTTGCCGAAAAAACCGCCTCCGGCGTCATCCCGCCCCCAATGCTTCCCAGCATAGAAGGGTTGACGGCAAGTATGTACGCCATCGTAAGAAAGGTCGTAAGGCCGGCGGCCAGTTCACGGCTTACCGTTGTACCGTTTTCTTTAAGTTTAAATAGCTTTTCCATAACACCTCCACAAAATTTGATTTTATGCGGCATAAGCCGCACGTTTCGCTGATACCGAAACGATAGCACAGGGCCCCCGGTCAGTCAATATTCCGCGCTTCCGTCAGGTACAATTCCAGGTTTCAAAAAACAAGGCCCTAAATCGGCAAGAATATGTATGGGAAAGTGGACGGCAAGCAGGATAAAACCGGTCAAGTCCTTGTTCACGGGGTCTGACCCCTGCCCCTCAGCTCCCGCCGTCTCCTCTTCCTCATAACGGGCTCTGACCCCGCCGGCCCGCGTTCACTGTCCGTTGATTATTTTGTCATACTTCCTGTTTTCTTCTTCCAGCAGCTTTATGTGTACCTTTTCCTTTTCGATCTCGGCTTCCAGCAGCTCTTTTTGCAGCCTTAACTTTTCGATTCTGTTTTTTTCGCTCTTGTTGATAAAATTAAGAACTATGGCGGGCAACCCCACAAAAAGCGATACGACCGTTACGCTGCCGGTTATTATTCCGGTTAAATCCATCATTCGTCCTTTGTCTTTAGCACGGCAAGGAAGGCGCTTTGCGGCAGCTCCACATCGCCCACCATCTTCATCCGCTTCTTGCCCTCTTTTTGTTTTTCAAGGAGTTTTCGTTTGCGGGTAACATCCCCGCCGTAGCACTTGGCAAGAACATCCTTGCGTAGCGCGTTAATGGTTTCACGCGCGATTATCTGTCCGCCTACCGCGCCCTGTACGGGAATCTTGAACTGCTGGCGCGGGATTTCGCCGCAGAGTCGTTCGCAGACTGTCCGTGCCCGCTCATAGGCCCTGTCCTTGAATACAAGCTGGGAAAGCGCGTCAACCGCCTTCCCGTTCAGCAGTATGTCAAGTTTTACAAGCCGCGTCTCTTTATAGCCGGTAATGTCGTAATCAAACGAAGCGTAGCCACGGCTTATGCTTTTTAGCCTGTCGTAAAAGTCAAACAAAACTTCGGCAAGCGGCATATCGTAAACCAGCTCCACCCGCTTCTCGTCAAGGTATGTCATGTTTGTCTGTACACCGCGTTTTTCCATGCAGAGCGTCATTATGTTTCCAAGAAATGTCGAAGGCGTAATCACCGAGGCGCGTATGTAAGGCTCCTCCGCGCCGTCTATCCGGCTTTCGTCCGGGTAGTCCGACGGGTTGTCTATCATCAGTTCCTCTCCGTTTTTCAGGTGAAGCCTGTACTTTACGGACGGCGCGGTAAATATTATCGCCTGGTTGAATTCCCGTTCAAGGCGTTCCTCTATCACCTCAAGGTGGAGGAGTCCGAGGAAGCCGCAGCGAAAGCCGAAGCCAAGCGCCACCGAAGAATCTTTTTCATAGACAAGGGAAGCGTCGTTAAGTTTTAACTTTTCAAGGCTTGTTTTTAACTCCCCGTAATCGTTTGAGTCGACAGGGTATATGGACGAGAACACGACAGGCTTAACCTCGCGGAAGCCGGGCAAGGCCTCGCCGCAGGGCTTTGCCGCGTCCGTTACCGTGTCGCCTACGCGGACATCGCTTACCGTTTTTATGCCGGCAATTATGTAGCCCACACCGCCCGCCTTCAGTTCCGGTGTTTCCGCAAGCGTTATCTTGAACAGCCCTACGCTTTCTACCTCGTACTCAGCGCCCTTAGACATGAAGCGTACCTTCATACCCTTTTTCGCGACGCCGTCAAACAGCCGCAGATGCACGATAACGCCGCGGTATGCATCGTAATGGCAGTCGAATATCAGCGCCCTAAGCGGGGAAGCCGCGCTGCCGAGCGGCGGCGGGATCCGTTCGACAATAGCCTTAAAAAGCTCGTCTATCCCTGTCCCCTGACGGGCGGAAACGAGTAGCGCCCCGCTGGAATCAAGCCCCAGGTCCCTGTCTATCTGGGCCTTTGTCGCGGGAATATCGGCGGCGACCATGTCGATCTTGTTGATCACAGGAACTATTTCAAGGTTGTGTTCCATAGCTAGGTACATGTTGGACAGGGTCTGCGCCTGAACGCCCTGCGTCGCGTCTATCAGCAGCAGCGCCCCCTCGCAGGAATTGATCGCGCGGGACACCTCGTAGCTAAAATCAACGTGCCCCGGCGTGTCTACAAAGTTAAGCTCGTAAGCTTCCCCGTCCGCCGCCGTGTACGGAATCGTTACCGCCTGACTCTTTATCGTGATGCCGCGCTCCCGTTCAATGTCCATCGTGTCCAGAATCTGGTCTTTGAAGTTGCGGTCTTCTATCAAATGCGCCTTTTGAATCAACCTGTCGGCAAGGGTGGATTTGCCGTGGTCTATATGCGCGATGATGCAAAAGTTGCGAATATGCGTGATTTTATCCATAAATAATTACCGGCTTGTACGCTTCAGTCCTTTTTTCGCTAAAAGTATACCCTTATAATGGACTTGTTCAAGAACCTATTTGAATGTGGGCAAAAGCCCACGGGTTCTTGAACAAGTCTTGCAAAATGCAAAACATTTTGCCTTTTTTTCAGCGGAAGTTGTTCAGAAACTGAGGTTTCTGAACAACTCTAATATCATTACCAAAGTAGTCATATTATTGTTTGACAGTTCATAAGGAAAGACAGGGCAAATGCGATTTGCGCGGTAGTGTGCCTCTTTCTGATTTACCGGAGGCACCGTGTTATGATTGGTGTTATTGGGTAACTACAATACAGTGCAATCTCCGGCAACACTGCCCAAGTGATCACGGAACGCTTTCAGGTTTTTTTACAAAGATAAGCTCTTTTACATCCTTGCCTGAGGCGATAGCTTTTTTTTCAAACTTGGTGAGAGGCCGCCAGTCCTGACGACGGGCAAATTTTATGTAGGCATTATGCAAGGTACGGGTTGCGGTAAGTTCAGCAAGTGCAAAGTTGCAGTAATCATCGTTGTCGCTGACCATGTAAACGCATCCGCCGGGTCTTAGCCTTGATGCAAGCATATTTGTGAACGGAAGGCGTACAAGCCTACGCTTGTTTTGACGTTTTTTGGGCCACGGGTCGGGGAAAAATATGTGAAAGGCATCTATGCTGCCGACAGGTATCATTTTTTTCAGCACAGCCGTAACATCGTATTCTATGACACGTATATTCGCAAGCCGCCTTTTTTCGATTTCCATGAACAGCCGGCCTATACCTGTACGAAAAACTTCTATACCGATATAATTTTTTTGGGGATTTGCCGAAGCGATTTCCGCCGTTGCGCTGCCCATGCCAAAACCTATCTCTACAGTTACAGGGTTGCCGTTGTTGAAAACAGCGTTAAAATCAAGAATAGTGTCGTCGAATGGAATGCCGTAGAAACCGCTCAATGTGTCGAGGGCGCGCTGCTGGGCTTTTGTAATCCGTCCGCCGCGCAGCACATAACTTTTGATAGAATATGGATCCTCGTACATTACCTTATAGCAATAATTTTTGTCAGGGCCGAAGTTGAATACACCGGATCATGCGCCCATAACGCTACACTCAGAATATCGGAACTAAACCGCAGTGAAGACAGTGTTCCTGTATTCGATTCCAATTTTACGGAACTGCGGTAATTTCCTTCCTGGCTGTAGCATAAAAAGTAATGCTCAGGATATTCAGAATCGATTTTGTATCCGCCGTCGTCTATGGTAAGCTTTGGAAACGGATGGCGGGGTACGGAGGGAACATCAAACCCGAAAGTACGTTCGGCCCTTTCTCCGCCTTTGTCGATAAGCACGGCGCGGTATTGGCCGCCCGGAAAAACTTCACCGCCGGACATGGCTATTACCCGGCTGCCGATCCATGTGTTCCCTGCCTCATCGTAGCGCATCCACGTTTCAGGCGTAAATGCCCACAAGAGTCCGTTGTAATCGTTGTAAAGCCGCAGTTCGGCAAGATCCTCGTACCCATCGTCGTCACTGGCAAGTACAAAAAAAGAAAGTGACGGAAACGGGCCTGAGTCTTCCTCAATATAGTTAAGCGACATTGTGGAAAAGGCTATCGTGGGAGCGGCGCGTGAACAGGCGGCAAAACCCGCCAGCAGCAAAACCGCAAAAAGCGGACAAGAATAATTTTTTAAATAAAAGAAATATTTCCGCATAACGCGCTCCGTCCGTCATTGATTAAGGAATTCGACCAATTTCTGATAGGTTTGAATTCCCTGCGACGTATCCAGATGAAACTGATAGTTATGGTGAAGTCTAACTTCGGCTGCATCGTAAAAGACGCCTGTAACCGGGATATTTTTTGATTTAAGTATGTCCATCATTTCTTTTGCCTCAAATTCAAATGAATACGTATTTGCGTCCGTAATGAAAGTCCTTGGAAATTTCTCCGTAATTTTATCAAGGATACCGGCGCTGGCGATAAGTTTACTGTGTACGTCGGCACTGTTAAAATAAGCGACGCCCAATTTCTTTAGCGGCAGTTTCATCGTGTTTTCCGGCGGCGGATCAAGTTGCAAAAAGTCGTATATCGCGCATAGCAGTACCACGCCGTTAATCGTTTCTACCGGAAGCACCTGCCTTAACTGAATGGGCGAGAGGCTGTTCATTGTTTCAAGATAGGAGGGGTTTGTTTGCAGCGCCACAAACTGCCCCGCAATCTGTCCGCCCGCCGAGTCACCCGAAAACACTACCTTATCAAGATTTAAACGGTACAGGTCGTTGTGGTTTTTGATAAAGGTGTAGGCCTCTTCAAGCTGCTTTACCGGTACAGGGTATCTGGCCTGTTCCGGCGCTATGGCGTACTTTACATTCACCGTCACAAAACCTTCGTTTGCAAGCATCGCATAGTAAAACTCGGTTTTACAGCCTTCTGAAACGTATGCCCCGCCGTGAACCGCAAAAATAACCTTTTCACAGCCTTTGAAGTTTTTGGGTGTAATTATATCCAGTGTACCTGAGGGGTATGCCGAGCCGTAGTCTATATCCCTTTGTATGGTAACATTATCCAAGTAACGTCCGTAATCGGCCGGGGGAACGTAGGGATACTGCCTGAAAAGCCATCGTACAAAGTATACGGCCGGGTACGGCGTAATTACCACAAGCGCTGAACCGGCCGCAACAAGTACCGCTATAATTATAAGAATCAGTTTAAAAGTCATATTTTTACGAACAATAAGTTACCCCTTGACCGAGCCGGCCGTAACACCCCTTATGATATGTTTTTGGCAGAAAAAATAGAAAATGATTATGGGTACCAGTGCCATTGTAATGACGGCCATCATATAGCCCATGTCTATCGAGCCGTATCCGCCGCGCAGGTACTGTACCGCAACCGGTATCGTGCGGTACTCGGAACCTATGATAAGGTTGGGCAAAAGGTAATCATTCCATATCCACATCGTATTCAGTATCGCGACTGTTATCGAAATTGGCGTAAGCATGGGAAGCACGACGCTGAAAAAGGCGCGTATGGGGGTGCAGCCGTCTATCACGGCAGCCTCCTCGACCGCGACAGGTATGGACTTGATAAAACCGGAATATAAAAATACGGAAGTGCCCGCACCGAATCCCAGGTAAATAAACAGTATGCCTACAGGGTTATCAAGATGAAGCAGGTTGGCTACAACTGTAAGCGGAAACATAACCATCTGAAAAGGTACTATCATCGCGAAGGTAAACACAAAGTAAAGCGTCCTGCATAAAACGCTTCGGCTCCGCGTTATAAACCACGCGGTCATGCTTGAAAACAACACTATTAACGCTACGGAAAATACGGTGATAAATACGGAAAAACCGGCGGCCCTGAAAAAACCTGTGGCCGACAGCCCGCTCGTGTAGTTGCTTAAGCCCGCGAAAGATACGGCGTTTGGAAGCGCAAACGGCGTATTTATTACGTCAAGTTTAAATTTAAATGAATTGATAAAAACCAGAAGTATCGGGAATAAAAACAGTATCGAAACTACGCAGAGGATCAGTACAATAATCAAATTACCTTTTTTTACACGCTGTCTTTCTTGTCCGCCATTCATCAGTTTTCCACCTCACGTTTGCGTGTTATCGAAAGCTGCACAAGCGATACCAGCGCAACGATGACAAAGAACATTAACGCTTTTGCCTGCCCCACGCCCTCCCAGCCCGATCTGCCGTAAAACGTGTTGTAAATATCGAGCGCTACGCCGACAGTCTCCTTGCCGGGTAGACCGGCTGTAAGGGCCAGATTCTGGTCAAACATTTTGAAAGAGTTGGCAACCGACATAAAAAATGTAATCGTAATCGACGGCATCACGAGCGGTATAGTAATCTTTGTAAGTGTTGTCCACGCGCCGGCACCGTCAATCTTTGCCGCTTCAAGTATTTCGGTAGGTATGTTTTGTATGCCCGCAATGTAGATTATCATCATGTAGCCTATGAACTGCCAACTGCTCAAAATGACGAGTCCCCAAAAACCATACTTTGCATCTACGGTAATTGTAACGCCGGCAACACCCAGTACCCCGTTAATTATGAACTGCCATATATACCCCAGCACGATGCCGCCTATCAGATTCGGCATAAAAATCAGGGTGCGGTAAAGATTCGTCCCGCGCACCCCGCCTGAAAGCATCAGCGCCAAGGTAAACGCAACGGCGTTTGTTAGTATAACGGAAACAAATGTGAAGCGTACCGAAAACCAGAGAGCGTTCAAAAAGTCAGGGTTGGAAAAGGCCTGTATATAATTCCTGAAACCGACCATTGTCAGATCGGTAACCGTTACGAATCTCGCGAAAGAAAGGATGATTCCGTAAATAAACGGTATTAGAAACGCGATTATAAAACAAAGCAGCGTAGGCCCCGCAAAAAACCAAAAATATTTTTTAAAAGATTTTTCCATAGGCTCCTCCTGTTATGCCGTACAAAAAACCCGCCCCCGCGCCTATCCCCACGGGCGCGGGACACGCGAACTTTTTCAGCCGGTTTGGTTGCCGGCTTTTTTTTCGTCAGCCCAGCCGTTTATAAATGTACTTTTTACATGATCCCAGTCCCGGCTTCCCACCGTATAGGCGTTAAGGGCGGCACCCAGTACATTCTTGAATTCCTGACTCGGAAATGTCGTAAAAACCCAAGGGACGGAGTGGAGATTCTGATCGGTAAGGTAGCGGAACATTTCTTTTATCAGCGGATCGCCCGGACGTTCCGATTCCGAAAATGTGGTAAACGGGGTAACCAGGCCAAGCTCATTTGCCGCTATATTTTTACCGTTTTCCGTGTTGAACAGCCATTCAAGAAATTTGATCGAAGCCTCCTGATCCTGATCGCTTACGCGGCTGTTTACCGCGATGAAGTTTTCCGTACCTACGCAAAGCCCCTGTGTTTCTTCACCGTCGATTCCGGTGTAGACAGGCAGAAATTTTATATCCGACATTTGGACAACGTTGCCTTTTTCACCGTTGATCTGAGTCCATGACCAAGTTCCGTTCTGGATGAAGGCCACCTTGCCCAGCGCGAATTCCGTCATCGAATCGCCTACTGTTTTTGAACCCGTCATCTTCCTGTCTGTTATGGAATTGTTGATGTACAGATCAAAAATATTTTTGAGATTTTCAGAATAGGTAAAATCAATTACATCCAAATCGTTGACACCCTTGTCGCGGTATTCAAAGTATACCGGCATGTTGGCAAGGTGCGTGTTCCAGCGCCAGTCCTCGCCGGGTGAAAACGACATTGACGCGAATGCCCCCGAAATTCCAAGAGAGTCCGCATTGGCCTGGATGTCTTCGGCAACGGCCTTGAGTTTTGCAAAATTGTTGATACCGGACGCGCCGCTTATGTCCTTTACGGCGCGCGAAGGAAGCTCAAAGTATTTCCGCAGTATGGCGTCGTTGTATATGATGCCGTAACTTTCGATTGCGTAAGGTATCCCGTAAATTTTACCGCCTTCGCCGATCGCGAGTCCCTCGTCCCCAAGCCACCTGTAAAGCGGGCTGTCTTTAAGGTCGGCGGTGTAGCCCTGCCAGTTACGCATCCCGACAGGCCCGTTTATGTTGAAAAGCGTCGGTGGTTTTGCCTTTGAGATTTCGGCGCGTAGAGTCTGCTCATAGGTGCCGCTCGCCGCCGTAACAACTTTCATAGGTATCCCGGTTTCCACGGTAAACCGGGCCGCGGCCGCAGCCCATTCCCTGTCCGTCTCCGGCTTGAAATTTAAGAAGTAAACGCTTGGACTTGAATTTTTTTCGCAAGCTGAAAGGAATAGGAAGCAGACAGCCGCCGCGGTGATTACGTATAAATCAAGAAACTTTTTCATGGCTTTCTCCTGTGTGGCGCGTTTATAATTTACGCCATGACGATGAATCTACCACAATAGCGGCCGGTATGCAAGCTTTCGCCGGCGGACGTCAGCGGTTTTACATTTACAAAAATTTTTCATGTAATTCGGGCGCATTTCCGGCACTTCGTGCCGGAAACCGGGCTTTGCGCGAACGCTCTGCGCGAACGCTTCGCGCGAACGCTTTGCGCCCCTCCAATCCCCGCGTTTCGTACACGACCGCTCTTTCGGCAATGATAGGCCGGTAAATGTAAATTTACCGGATGGGCGTCCGCCGCTTTTACGCAATACCCTTATTCGCAGTGGGGTCTAATACCCCGCCCCTTGAGGCGGGGAGGTTCATTCCGGCATATCCATAATTTTCACCACCCGGACCCGGTATCGCGCGGAACGGAAAGGTAAACGCGGGGCAGGCCCGCGTATGATTGACTCCATCTACAGGAAAATCTTATAGTAAAAACAGGGTCCAGTAGCTCAGTGGATAGAGCGGCCGCCTCCTAAGCGGCAGGTCGGCCGTCCGATTCGGCCCTGGATCAAGGAAGCGGAGGCGGTATGCCGATAGAGCAGTCATTTCCTGTCGTTGATTTTTCGCAGGGTACAACAATTTTAAAGCCTGATGGCAAGCTAAACGAATGCTTTTATGTTATTCGTAGCGGCAAAGTTTGGGTTTCAGGCGCACCGGAACGGGCACGGGACGGGGGCAGGGAATGTCTGGAAACCGGTGATTTTTTTTCCGTTGTATCGGCGCTGGCGCAAAAGCCCGTCTCTTTAACGGCTGTTGCCGGAACGGATGTCACGTTGACGGTCGTTACCAAAGATAATTTCGCCGGGTTTATAGAGGGGAATCTGCCGGTTTGTACAAAAATACTGAAGTACCTTTCGGCGCGCCTGCGCCTGCTTAACGAAGAACTGACATACGGTGAAAAACCGGTTTTGAACAGGGCGGATTTGGCGTATCTGTATAATTTCGGAATATATTATTTGAAACAGAATCTTTTCCGTAGCGCATACTGCGCGTTTTATCAGTATTTAAAATACTGCCCGGAAGGAGAAAATTCCAAAATGGCGCAAAAGTACCTGCATAAATTCTCATCTTACGCGAGCGGGATCAAATTTGATTACTATGAAAAAGACATTATCCGCAAATACCCCTTGGACGCCGCCATTTTTTTTGAATACGAACCGAGTGACGGGATGTATGTAATCCGCAACGGCGCGATTAAGATAACCAAAATTACCAACGACAGGGAAGTTGTACTTGCCGTTCTTAAACCCGGAGACATACTGGGAGAGATGGGCCTTATCGATTCACAGCCACGTTCCGCAACGGCAATTGCCTATACGGACTGCGAAATCATGGCCATAGCGCGTACCGCCTACCTGCCTATACTGAAAGACGGGGCCAACATAACCGATAAAATTTGCGTAACACTGTCGAATCGTATCTACGACATACACGATAGAATTTACAAGGATAAGTATTCACAAAGTGTCCTTTAAAAAAACTTTTACTTTTGCCGTATTTATTTTATCGGCGTATACGCTTCCGTCTCAGGATAGCGGGACGCCTGACCCGTCCGGCGGGACATTTCCGGAACTCCCGCGCTCTTTCCGTAGTTTCAGCCTTGGAATGACGCTTGAAGAACTCAAAACAGAGCTGGCTGCGGACACGGAACTTGCGTTCCGCGGTGACCGCGATGTTTCGTTTCTTCCGGATTCGAATCAAAACCTGGTTGACAGCGCGGGACGCGGCATAATAAAACGCGCGTTCTTTCAAATTAAAGATGATGCCGTTTTTGTGATGACATTCGAGATGGACACGGAAAAAATAGATCACTATTCGGTATTCACGACATTTTCTTCCAAGTACGGCCCCCCGGCACTGCTCGGCCCAAGGCAGTCCGGTTGGGAAAACGATAAAACCCGCGTATATATTGAACGTCCCCTGACGGTAAAGTATATTGACAAAGATGTTTTCGATAGTATAGTTTTAGAATCAAAGTTTTCCGATTCTGCCGCCGTAATACAGCGGCAGGAATTCCTTGAAGGGTTTTGAACCTCTTTAAAATTCGGTAATCCTGAATATGCCGTTTTTAAGTATATTCTTTTAAATTCTAACAAGTATGTAGAGGTGTTTTTCAATGAAAGAAAAAAGATCGGGGAGTTCGTTTAACTCCCTGCGTGGCAAACGAAAACTGGAATCCATATTTTTGTTTACCACCGGCAAATGCAACGCGCGTTGCGCGATGTGTTTTTACGCGAATGACATGGAAAAAAAGGCGGAGGATATGTCATTCGATGAAATAAAAAAATTGTCCGATTCCGCCGGACGCTTTAACAGGCTTTGGTTGTCGGGCGGCGAACCTACGCTGCGTGATGATCTGCCGGAAATTATAGAAATGTTTTACAAAAACAACGGCGTGAGGGACATTAACTTTCCTTCTAACGGCATTAAAACTGATTTGCTCGTTGACTGGCTGAAGCGCATACGAAAAAACTGCCCCGCCTGCAACATTTCCATCAGCATATCTCTTGACGGTTTCGGTGAAACGCACGACAGGCAGCGCGGCGTGGCCAGTTTTTACAAGGCCGCGGAAACCTTGAAAAAGATAGACGACAACTTCAGACACGACGGCAGGGTGATAAAAAATATCGCTACCGTACTCACAAAGTATAACGTGGCGGAGGCCCTGGATTTTGTGATGTGGGTGTACGGCCGTTTCAACGTCTCCACACACACCATAGAAGCCGCGCGCGGCGTGACGCGCGAGGACGGCGTAAAGGTTGTTACCGAAAACTCCCTCCGCGAGATTCAGGATGCGCTTGCCCCCTATTACCTGCTGTACGCGCGGCGGATCGGAGAAGGCATGAACGCGCTGGGGCGGGGGCTTACCGAATTCTTTTATGTGGGGCTGATGCGCGCGATGTACAACATACGCGCCGAAAATATCGACAAGCCCGCCTGCTGGAACATGGACTGTACGGCTGGCGAGACGACGCTTGTACTCGACTACGACGGACGTTTCCGTGCCTGCGAACTGCGCGATCCAATCGGCAACGTAAAGGACTACGGTTATGACATTCAGAAAATTATGAACGGCGAGGCGATGAAAAAAGAAATTGCCGCGATAGGGCACGGGTACAAGGCAAACTGCTGGTGTACGCACGGCTGCTGGATAATGTCGTCCATCGTGTTCAACCCGCTTAAAATGCTCTCAAAGCTTTTTGCGGCCAACAGGGAAACCAGGAAATTGAATCGCCCGCTGGAGATAAACGAGACAATTCTTGCCGGCCTTGAAGAAAAATACCTGCTGGATCGCGGCAGGCTGAAAGACCTGGGAATTTTATGAAAATACTTCTTGTTGCGCGGGGTTCGCAGGGGGATATTTACCCTTACCTGCGGCTTGCAAAGGAACTTCTCGCCCGTTCCCACGCCGTTACGCTGAATCTGCCAAGGATTTTTGAGGATCATGCCAAGGGACAGGGGTTTAACTACACGCTACAGGGGCAGGACGATATAGGCGGCATGATGGAAAATGAGCTTGATACGAAGGCCCTTTTGGAATGGACGCGGCGTGTGATTGACAATCAGTTTAGCGAAATTGTACCGCAGCTGCGTGAACATGACATACTCGTGGCTTCGAACACCGAATTCGCCGCGCCCAGCATAGCGGAATACCTGAAAAAGCCGTGTATCCGCACCGCTTACGGCCCGTTCATACCGAGCCGTACTATACCGCCGCCCGTTTTCCCGTGGCCTAGGCCTCATCCTCTGCTCAGGCCGGCCCTGCTGTGGGCGATCCTGAACGGCGGGCTCAATATGATGGTAAAAAAAACATTGAACAGGAATCGCGCCGCCCTCAGTATGCCGCCCATACGCGATCAGGCGAAGCATGCGCCCGCAAATTCGATCAATTACCTCATGTACAGCCCGTCCCTCGGCTCGGTTGACCCGGAATGGCCGTACAAATGGGCGATAGGCGGCTATATTTTTAACGATGATATGCCTTACGACCAGAATATTTACCGGAATTTTACGGATTTTATCGAAAAGGATGGTAAAAAGACAATTTTTTTTACGCTTGGAAGCTGCAATAATAACGATCGTGAACGTTTTGCCGAAAAACTTTTTGGCGTATGCCGCGCACACGGCTATAAACTGGTGATAGGTTCAGGCTGGTGCAAGCTCGGTTCCTCCCTTCCGCGTAACGACGATCTGTTTCTGGTGGATTCCCTTGTTCCGCACAAGCTGGTTTTTCCGCGCTGTTCCGCGATAATTCATCACGGCGGTATAGGCACAACGCACAGCGCGGCCCGCGCAGGCAAGCCGCAGATGGTAGTGCCCCTGTTTCTTGACCAGTGGTACTGGGCGGAACAGACAAGGAAGCTGGGCACGGGGCCGGGCAAGGTGGACATTAAGCGCTGTAGCTACGCTCAGCTTGAAAAAAAGGCGCTCGATCTGCTGGGTAACGAGGCTTATGCGCGGAACGCCGCGGAACTGGGCGAAAAGATTCGCGGTGAAAACGGCCTTGAAAACGCCTGTAGGCAAGTTGAAGACGGGATACGGACACAGGCCTAAGGCAGGAAGCAGGCCGGGCGGCATCCGGCAACGTAGCCCCCGTGATGCCTCATTTTGAGATGTTACCGAAGCTAGACTTAGTCCCGCGTCCGGATGCGGTTTGTTTGGACGAACACTTGGCGTAAGCGCGGGCAGCAGTCTTACATTTACAAAAATTTTTCATGTAATTCGGGCGCATTTCCGGCACTTCGTGCCGGAAACCGGGCTTTGCGGGGTTCCGCCAGGCAACCCCTTTGGGTTGCCCCTCCATTCCTTCCGCGAAGCGTTCGCGCGAACGCTTCGCGCCCCTCCAATCCCTTGCGCGTTTCGTACACGGCTCTTTCGGCAATGCCGGCAATAATAGACCGGTAAATGTAAAATTACCGAGGTTTGCGGCCCCTTGTTTTTTGTCACAATGTACAGGCGGCGGGGAAGGACGACATTCCCGGGGCAAAGGCGATTTTTAAGAACTTGAAAACCCGCTTCCCCTAGGCAAACTACAGGGCGGGACGACCGAACCGGAAACCCTTACCGAGGCTATTAATTTGAAGGTGCAAAGAAAGGTTGAATGTATGAAAAGGGATATGGAAAATTCAAAGCCATTGAAAACCAGGATAACAGGGAGTTATAGTAGAAATATGAATACCGGAATGCAGTCTCAGGTGATAGAAAAAATCAACCTTGCCCCTGCGCCGTGGACAATGCACGAATTTTTTGCCGGAAGCGGACTCGTTGCCTACGGCTTAAAGGGGAGTTTCCGCCCGGTTTGGTCGAATGATATATGCCCCAAAAAAGCCGCCGTCTATGAAGCCAATTTTGAAAATGACCATTTTGTGTTGGATGACATCAAAAATATTTCCGGCGAAGCCTTGCCTAAGTCTCATTTATCGTGGGCGAGTTTCCCCTGTCAGGATTTATCACTTGCCGGTTCTATCGGCGGCATTGATGCCAAGCGGAGCGGGCTTGTTTGGGAATGGTTGCGCATTTTACGGGAAATGCCGCATAAACCCGCCCTTCTCTTAATAGAAAACGTGATCGGACTTTTATCCACAAACAACGGCGCCAATTATACAAAGCTGCATAACGCATTA
>JAITKQ010000187.1 GCA_031278295.1 Spirochaetaceae bacterium
TTGGTGTGCAAGTGGCACACTAAACACGCGGTAGAGGCCGTGGTCTACTACCATTTTTCGTGAGTATTTACTAATTCTAAGCGCCTCAAGGGGCGGGGTATTAGACCCCACTGCGAATAAAAAAAGTCCAACTGCGCATAACGAGGCTGTATATGTTTCGCCGCCGGGCGGCTTGGCCTCCGCAAGCCCTTATTCGGGCTGGCAAACCGTCTTATACAGCCGAAAGGTTTCATTACGCAAATGTGTCAACAAAGCCGCATTCGCATAAACCGGCGCTTTCATAGGAATTTGTACCCTCTTCCTTAGGGTGTACGTTTGTCGTTTGGAAACCTTTTTCTCCGCTACGGCGGATGTAGGCAGGTGGTATGCGCTTATCCTGAATTTCCGAATACGTCTACGCGATGAGAGCTTTCAAAAAGTAAGCGAAGGGTAATTTTACATTTACCGGTCTATCATTGCCAAAAAAGCTGTCGTGCACGAAACGCGCAAGGGATTGGAGGGGCGCGTAGCGTTCCCGTAGGGAATGGAGCGATAGCGGAACCCCGCAAAGCCCGGTTTCCGGCACGAAGTGCCGGAAATGCGCCCAAATTACATGAAAAATTTTTGTAAATATAAAACTGCTGACCGACAAATATGTACTATTGACTATAAAACACAAAAACCCTACACTTCTGTAGTTTTTATGTTTGATATAAATTGTATTTGCGCCGATCTCAGGCAGGGTGCCTCCGTCCTTGCTTTTCAAAATACAGGACAGAAAAACCGTGCGCTTTCCCGCGTGGCGGATCAGATCGACAGGCGGCGGCGTGCAATTCTTGACGCGAATCGCGGCGACATGGAGCGGGCGCGGGATTCCGGAATGGGCGGGCCCTTGCTTGACAGGCTGGAGTTAAACGACGCCCGCATCGAGGCGATCATCGAAAGTGTACGTATCGTTATCGCGGCGCACGATCCTGTCGGGGAAATTGTTTCCGGGTGTACATTGCCAAACGGCCTTGAACTGAGGCAGGTGCGCGTGCCGCTGGGGATAGCCGCGATAATCTACGAGTCGCGTCCGCAGGTTACCGTTGACGCCTTCGCGCTTGCTTACAAAAGCGGCAACGCGATACTGCTGAGGGGGAGCGCCGCCGCGATCGACTCGAACGGGGCGCTTTCGGACGCGATACGGGCCGGGCTGGAAGCGGCGGGGCCTGACGGCGTGCCCGGCGCTTTCGCGCTCGCCGGCGGCGGCGAGCGCGCCGAGGTTGACGCGATACTGGGCGCGCGCGGGCTGATCGACGTGCTTCTGCCGAGGGGCGGAGCGGCCCTGATCCGGTATGTCGCGGAAAACGCGCGCGTACCGGTGATCGAAACCGGTAGCGGCGTGTGCCACCTTTTTGTGGACGAAAGCGCCTGCCTTGAGCACGCCGCCGCCATTGCGGAAAACGGAAAACTGCAAAGGCCCGGAGTCTGCAACGCGCTTGAGACGCTGCTCGTCCACCGCGGGCGGCTGGACGACTTTTTGCCGTTACTGGCAAGGGTCTTTGCCGGACGCGCCGAATTCCGCGCTGACGAGGAGGCGTACCGCGTCCTTTGCTCGTGCGGCGCGGCCCCGTTTACCGTCCGCGCGGGCGATGCGGACTTTGGCGCGGAATTCCTGGACACTATACTTGCCGTCAAGACCGTTTCCGGTCTTGACGAGGCGATCTCGTTTATCAACCGTCACAATACCGGGCATTCGGAGGCGATCGTTACGCGGAATCTGGAAAACGCCCGCCGTTTCCAGCGCATGGTTGACGCGGCCTGCGTGTACGTGAACGCCTCGACGCGCTTTACAGACGGCGGCGAATTCGGTTTCGGGGCTGAACTTGGAATAAGTACGCAAAAGCTGCACGCGCGCGGCCCAATGGGGCTGGAAGCCCTGACCACAACCAAGTACCTGATCGAAGGTGAAGGGCAGATTCGATGACCATAGTGGAGGCTATCGCGGCGGCGCGGAAAATCGTAATAAAAATCGGTTCGTCAACCCTTGCAAAGCCGGACGGTACGATAAACAGGGCGTTTATGCTGGATTTTGCCTCGCAGTGCGCCGCGATGAGCAGGGCGGGCAGGCAGCTTGCGCTTGTTTCTTCCGGCGCACAGGTTGCCGGGATATCGACTCTGCACCGTTGGGCGCGTAAAACAGACATGAATTACCGCCAGGCTCTCTGCGCGATAGGGCAGGTCGAGCTTATGAACGAGTGGAGTGGGGCGTTCAGACTTTGCGGCCTGCATACCGGGCAGCTTTTATTCACGAAAGAAGACTTCGAGGACGGCAAGCGGGCGCTCAACATGAGGAATACCTTGTTTACGTTGATTGACGAGGGCGTAATCCCCGTTATCAACGAAAATGATTCTGTGGCCTGCGATGAAATCCGTATCGGTGACAACGATAACCTGAGCGCGTTGACCGCCATCCTGTGGAATGCGGACCTGCTGATCCTGTTCAGCGACATTGACGGCATCTACACGAACAACCCTAAGACCGATCCCGCCGCCAGGCTGATAGAGACTGTCGAATCCATCGCCGAATTGAGGGAAGGAATCACGATGGGTGGCGTAAACGGCTTTGGAGCGGGCGGTGTAGAAACCAAAATAGAGGCGGCGGAAAAAACTTGCGCCTACGGTATACCGGTGATACTTGCAAACGGGGCTAACTTAGCCGCCCTGGACTCGCTTGCTTCGGGCAGGTTGCGCGGTACCTTGTTTTTGGCGGGGAAATAGGCATCTGTGTGAAAGAGTTGCATGAAATTACGGCCGGTTTTATAGGTTCAGGCGCCATGGGAAGCGTTCTCGCAAAAGCCGTCTCGCGCACGATAGACGGAACGCGGGTTTTTATAACGGGCCGTACAGCCGAAAAACGCGCCCGTGTAGCCGGCGAACTGGGGCTAAGGGAAGCGGGGGACAATGTCAGCCTGGTCCTGCAAAGCGATGTCGTGTTTCTTGCGGTAAAGCCGTCCCAGCTTCCTTACGTGCTGTCCGAGATCTCGCCGTACTGCGCCGGTAAAGTGCTTGTTTCGGTGGCGGCGGGCGTGACGCTGGCTTCGGTACGCGGCATGATAGAAAATACCGTGCCGGCGGCGCTTGTCCGCGTGATGCCAAACATCGCGGCAGGCGTGGGCGAGGGTATGACCGCGCTTGCCGTTGAAAAAGGCGGGCGGGAAGCGGAGGAGGCTGCCGCGCTGGTGAGGGAACTTCTGTCCCCGGGAGGCCCGGTGGAACGTGTGGACGAAGGTCTGATGAATTGTGTTACGGCGCTAAGCGGCTCCGGCCCCGCTTACGGCTTTATTTTTATTGAGGCGCTTGCCGATGCTGCCGTGAGTCTGGGTATGCCGCGGGAAAAGGCGTACATTTTTGCCGCGCAGACGCTCAAAGGAGCGTCCGCGCTCGTGCTTGAAAGCGGCCGCCATCCTGCCGCGCTGAAAGACGCTGTTTGTTCACCTGCCGGCACGACAATTGAGGCTGTGCGTGTCCTCGAATCGGGCGCATTCCGTTCCATCATCATCGAGGCTGTTCGTAGCGCCGCCTGCAAGGCCGCAATTTTGGAGGGCGGGGTAAAGTCGTCCCTAGCCGGCGCGTTGGGGACTTAAAAGTTACACGGCTTATACCGAGCGGCCTGTTGCACATCATACGGGAGACGTTTGGCCTCCGCCCGCCGGCCCTTCTCACGGCCCGCTGCCTACGGGGTCAGACCCCTCCCTCAGCCTCCCCAGTCCGGGGGCTGACCCTAGACGCAGCTTCCTCCAAAAAGGGTCAGCCCCCTCCTCAGCCTTCCCAGTCCGGGGGCTGACCCTAAACGCGGTTTCCTCCGAAAAGGGTCAGCCCTCTCCTCAGCCTCCCCGGTCCGGGGGCTGACCCTAAACGCAGCTTCCTCCGGAAAGGGTCAGCCCCCACCTCAGCCTCCCCTGTCCGGGGGCTGACCCTAAACGCAGCTTCCTCCGAAAAGGGTCAGCCCCCTCCCCTAGCCTCCCCGGTCAGGGGGCTGACCCTAAACGCGGTTTTCCCCGAAAGGGGGCTGACCCTAACCTCAGTCCCCCCCGAAAGGGGGCTATCCCCAGCCGTAGCCTCCCCCGAAAGGGGCCTGCCCCCCGCCC
>JAITKQ010000020.1 GCA_031278295.1 Spirochaetaceae bacterium
TACCGGAAAACGTTAAACAATTTGCGTTAACCAGCGGTTTTTTTGTGATTGAACAGTCCGGCGACACGGTAAAAATAGCCGTTCCGCCGGGTTTTGTCCCCAAGAAATGGTAAGCCCCACTGTTCACTAGCCACTATTCACTGGAAAAGACATGGACCTTGGGGTAAAGCCGTTCCCTGACCTGTAGCCTTTCCACCGTCCTGTTTCGGGCCGGCTTACAGAAGCTGTTGATCCACCGGTTTGCCGCCCGGTACCATAGGCAAAACCATCTCGTCAATGTCGATAAGCGCGTCAACCAGGGCCGTGTTGCCGGCCTCGTTCGCGTCAAGCGCCGCCTCAAGCGCGGAGATGAAACTTTTTTCGTCCGTAGCGCGGTAGGCGGGAAGGCCGTAGGCGCCGGCCAGTTTTACAAAATCGGGCGGCCTGTCAAGCGTAGTTTCGGAGTAACGTTCATCGTAGAACAGGTGTTGCCACTGGCGCACCATGCCGAGCGTTTTGTTGTTAAAAATGATAACAACAACGGGAAGTTTGTATACGGCAAGCGTGGCAAGCTCCCCGCAGTTCATACGGAAGGATCCGTCCCCGGTAAAAAGCACCACCGGACAATCCGGCATGGCTATCTTTGCGCCGAGCGCCGCGCCGAGTCCGTAGCCCATCGTGCCAAGCCCGCCGGAGCTTAAAAACGCCCTAGGCCTTTTATGCGGGTAGAATTGCGCCGCCCACATCTGGTGCTGCCCGACGTCCGTTACGGCAATCGCGCCGGGGCCCAGCCTTTTCCCCGTCTCCTCTATGATGAAGCGCGGATGCAGCTTTGTTTTTCTGTGGTGGGCATTCGGAATCTTTGTCTTCCAGTGGGCAATTTCATCATGCCAACTGTTTGCCACACCGGCCTCCCCGTCATACTTTGAAAGCGTTTTGAGTATTTTTTGCAGTATCAGCTTGATATCGCCTGAAATTTCAAAATCGGTTTTAATGTTCTTGTTGATCTCAGCCGGGTCTATATCAAACTGAAGTATATTCGCGTTACGGGCAAATATGTCCGCGCGGCTGGTAACGCGGTCCGAAAAGCGGGCCCCCACCGTGATCAGCAGGTCCGCCTTTTGCACCGCCTTGTTGGACGCGACCGTCCCGTGCATACCTATCATGCCGGTACAGAGGGGGTGATCATGGCTGAGCGCTCCCAGCGCCATCAGCGTCAGCGCGACAGGAGCGTTTACGCGCTCGGCAAAGGCTTTCAACTCCGCGCAGGCGTCCGCCGCTATAACGCCGCCGCCCGCGTAGATAAACGGGTGCTTTGAGGCGGCTATCATACCCGCCGCCTTTTCCAGTTCCGCGTTTCCAAACATTTCCCTTGAATTTCGGGCCGACAGCCGCCTTGAACGGGCGTTCAAGGCGGCTGTCCCGTCCGAGTCGGCGCCTACCCCGGACGGCCACACGGCCTTGTTGGATGTTATGTCTTTTGGGATGTCGATCAAAACCGGACCCGGGCGGCCCGATCCCGCCACGATAAAGGCTTCACGTACCACCTCCGCCAGTTCCGCGGCATCTTTCACGATCCAGTTATGCTTTACAACCGGCATCGTGATACCGGCGATGTCCACTTCCTGAAAGCTGTCTTTGCCCAAAAGTCCGGTTGCGACATTGCCTGTTATCGCTACGAGCGGCACCGAATCCATGTAGGCTGTCGCGATGCCGGTAACAAGGTTTGTAGCCCCCGGCCCGGAAGTCGCTATACAGACCCCCGTCTTCCCGCTTGCGCGGGCATAGCCGTCCGCCGCGTGGGCCGCGTGCTGTTCATGGCTTACCAGAATGTGGCGAATCCTGTCCGAATGTTTGTACAACTCGTCATAAATAAAAAGCACCGCGCCACCCGGATAGCCAAAAACCGTATCCACACCCTGCTCAACGAGAGCCTCTATCAAAATACGCGCACCGGAATACTCCATACCCATCAACCTCGCAAACTATCACAAATTAAATTGCGCCGTAAAATTACGCCGTAAAATTACGCCGATTCCCGCACGATGTAATGCGGACGGCGCTTAACCTCGGTATACGTCTTGGCGAGGTACTGCCCGACAATGCCGACGCTGAAAAGCTGTATGCCGCTTGTAAACAGGATTATACAGACCGTAGATGCCCAGCCGTAAACGTTTACCGTATGGCCCATCAGCTTTTCCACCAATATCCACGCGATCAGGAGAAGCGCCGCAAGAAAAAGCAGAATACCCAGCACGGACGCGATGGCAAGGGGTTTTGACGAAAACGCGAATATCCCGTCAAATGCGTATATCACCAAGCGCCAGAATGACCACTTTGTCTTGCCCGAACCTCGGCTCCTGTTTTCGTACTCAAACCACTTTGTCCTAAAGCCCACCCATGGAAAGATGCCTTTTGAAAACCTGTTCCGTTCCTCAAGCGAAAGAATCGCGTCAACATAGGCGCGGGTCATAAGCCTGAAATCGCGCGCCCCGTCAACCACGTCGATTTCGGCGAACTTTGCCATCATGCGGTAAAAACACCTCGCAAAGAATGACCTGACAGGCGGCTCCCCCTTCCTTGTAACCCGCCGCGCCGCCGCGCAGTCGCACTCGCCGGCGCTCACGGAAGCCAGCATCTCCGGTATCAGCGCCGGCGGGTCCTGCATGTCCGCGTCGAGCGTAACGACATACTTCCCGGTAGAGCCGGCAAACCCGGCAAGCAGGGCCGCCTCCTTGCCAAAATTCCTGGAAAACGATATGTAGTGTACACGCCCGTCCAGCGCGGCGTACTTTTTTATCTCTTCCAGCGTCGCGTCCTTAGAACCGTCGTCAACAAAAATAAGTTCGTAATCCGAAATGCCCGACTGCCCGTCAAGGACTTGCAGTACTTCCTCGTACAGGGGTTTTATAGAGGGTGCTTCGTTAAAACAGGGAACGACAAGGGAAAGGCCGGGTGTCCCGCCGCCCACACCGTGCCTGCCCGCCTTATCCATGGACATAAACCGCTTTTAGTTTTCCAGGATCAGCAGTGTTTTGGGGTCCAGACGGACGATGCCTTCCGTTTTATAGTTGCCGTGTTCTTTCAAAACTAGCAATTCGGTATAGGCCGTCTTTGGATCCAGCATGATAACCACGTCTATAAGGTCTTCTATGTTGTTTACAACGACAGGTATACCGCGCTTGTCGTAAGGCGGCGTACCCGACAAGTCGCAGCTATACCAGACGGAAACCCCGATCTCTTTTGCAAAGTCTTTCAGCGTCGAAATGCGTCCGCGTTCCGCAATCGTAAAGTCAAACCCGTCGATGATGATGGAATCGGCCTTAAAGCCGCCTTCAACGATCATTGATTTAAGGCTGCGCCGTATCACGTCGCTGTTCACGCCTTCCTGGTTAAAATTCATCAGGACGCGGTTGCGGATCAGCTCATCCGCAACCTCACGCTCGTTTTCCAGTTGTTTTTTCCTGGTTATCTCTTCAAAAATATTTTTGTACCAGTTTTGAACATGGTTGGCGTGCTGGTTAAAAGAAATATGAATTATTTTTTTGTCCTGCAACAGCTTGTCCAGCGCAATCTGAACAAGAACCGAAGTTTTCCCAATCCCCTTGGGTGCGGACAAAATACCAATCTCACCGGCCTTTAGGCCGCCCTGTATAGTTTTTTCAAGCAGTCTAACGGGACTGCGCTGTACAAGCTCATTTTTTACCACGGATGTCTCCTTAAAAAACACCAAATCATTATAGATGAAAGGACGCCGGACAAGCAAAGCTTGCCGCCCAAAACTGAAGTTTTGGGAAAGCCCTGGTTCTTGTAAAATCTATCAGAATGAAGGCACGTTTTCAAGCCCGCCATGCAATTTTACACCCGGGCGCGTAAGGCGGGGATACTTTTTTAATACACCTGCGACATGGTTTTAAAATGCTTGTGCCGGAAATCGTAGCCTGAGTCCGGTAAATTGACCGCTTCGTACTTTTCACGTAGAATATGGACATGAGCGTTCGTAAATCAGGCAAAGGCGTGAATAGCCCGCAAAAAAGGCGGTCGCGCATGGCGGCGATCCTTTTTTGGATGATCTTTTTAATTGTCATACTGCTGCTGTTTATAATCAACCTGCCGCTTATCCGAAATACTTTGGAATCTACCCGCTTTATTGAACGCCTTACGAATACGCCGGTAAACGCAGCGCCGGAGACCGGGGATCCGGTACCCGTCGGTGAGTCGCCGCCCGCGAGCCAAATCCTTATCGCGCCGCCCGGTACGGCGGCCGGGACGCCTTCCGCCCGAATTCCGGATACGGACACAAGCGGCACCGGCGGCGCACAGGAAAGCCGGCCCGATCCAGTCGAAACTGCCGGTGAACCGTCCGGAAAGTCACAGCCCGCGGTACGGGATCGGGTGATATACTTTGTAAAAATTGATAATTCCGGCATGGTACTCACCTCGCCCGTAAAAAGACAGGTCTTTGTTTCAGATTCACCGTTGCTCGACGCGCTTAACCTTTTGATGCAAGGCCCTACGACCGGCGAGGAGGGTCAGGGCCTCACATCGCTTGTACCGGAGGGGGTCCGCGTACAGAGCGCTCACGTTGCCGGCAGTACGGCCTTGATAAGTTTTAATGAAAATTTCATGTTCAACAGGTATGGGGCGGAAGGATATATAGCCCAGCTACGCCAAATTGTCTGGACGGCAACCGAATTTCCAAACATACACGACGTACAAATTTTGATAGAAGGCCGCCGCATTGATTTTCTCGGTGAAAGTATCCGTATAGGCCGTCCCATCGGCAGGGACGACCTGTAAAAGGCGCCGGCTGCCGCCGGATTCCGGGGGGGGGGGGGGGCCGCCCTTCCTTTTACCTTGAACGCTCCGCGTCCAAAAACCGCTCGCCCTGCGTGTGGCCTTGAATTTCCCGTGAAAGGCGGTAAAATTTAGCAGTAATTTTACATTTACCGGTTTATCTTTGCCGGCATTGCCGAAAAAGCCGTCGTGTATGAAACGTGCAAGGGATTGGAGGGGCAACACAAGGGGCTTGCCTTGCGGAACCCCGCAAAGCCCGGTTTCCGGCACGAAGTGCCGGAAATGCGCCCAAATTACATGAAATTTCTGTAAATGTAAAACTGCTGAAAAAATTTAGTATCCTGCATGAATATTTTGTTGTTGTATCTTGAATTTGCCGGTATCGGGCTTTTTTCGGTAGGCGGGGGGCTGGCGACACTGCCGTTCATATACGGGCTTGCCGACAGGTACCTGTGGCTCGACGCGGCCTGGATACCGGATATGCTCGCCGTCGCGCAGCTTCTGCCGGGAGCAATGGGCGTGAATCTTGGCGCTTACGTGGGTATACGCGCCGCAGGGGTGGCCGGGGCCTTTGCGGCGGCAACCGGCCTGGTAAGCGTTCCGGTGCTTATAATTATAGCCATAGCCCGCCTGTACGACGGCTTCAAAAAAAACCTGACGGTGCGCGGCATCTTTGAAGGCTTGCGCCCTGCCGCCGCCGGTTTGCTGGCCGTAGCCGGTTACGGCATCCTGAAACTTGCGTTCTACAGACCGGACGCCGCGATCTGGTATCAATCCCTAAAACTGCGTGAATGTCTTATAGCGGTGATTTTTTATATCCTGTTGGCGCACTTCAAAAAACTTCCTACCGTACTTTTTATCGCGGCCGGAGCCTTCATCGGTATAATTTTTGAGTTGTAGCTAGAAAAACCTTTTTTTGTATGTTATCATGGACGGATACGTTTATAATTTCACTAAATTTAAGGAGAGAAAAGTGAAAAAATCAAGTTTGACTCTTGTCAGTTTAATACTGACGGCTTGTGTTTCTTTGGTTGCTTGTAAGCGGGATGCGGACACTGTAAAAATCGGTGGTATATTCCCGCTGTCCGGCAATGTGGCGGTTTACGGCATTGAAGCGCGTAACGGGGTACTGCTGGCGATCGATGAGATCAACGCGGCCGGCGGGATAGGCGGCAAGAAGGTTGAGTTGATCTTCGAAGATGACGAGGGGAATCCCGAAAAATCGGTTAATGCGTATAACAAGCTCACGGCAAAGGACAACGTGAAAATGATTATAGGCAGCCTGACTTCGGGGTGTACCATCGCCATAACATCAAAGGCCCAGACGCAGCAGGTGTTGCTTGTCGCCCCTGCCGCTACGGCGGAAGCGGTTACGGAAGCGGGCGATTATATATTCCGCGCCTGCTTCATCGACCCGTTCCAGGGTACGGTTGGAGGTATTTTTTCAGCGAACGATCTTGGCGCCAAACAGGCGGCGGTACTTTACGACAATGGCAACGACTACTCTGTGGGGCTCAAAGATAACTTCATCACCGCTTTCCAGCAGCAAGGCGGCGTGATAGCGGCAAATGAATCGTATATGACGGGCGATGTGGATTTTAACGCGCAGATAACGAAGATCAAAGCCGCGAATCCCGATCTGGTTTACCTGCCCGATTACTACAACACCGTGGCCCTCATCGCGAAACAGCTTAGGGCGCAGGGAATAAACACCCCCATCGTTGGGGCGGACGGCTGGGACGGCCTCACGGAAAACGCGGGCGACGAGGTTCTTAACGGCTACTATTCCAACCATTACGCTTCGGACTCAACCGATTCGAAGGTTCAAAATTTTGTAAAGTCGTACCGTACCAAATTCGGCTCCATCCCTGTTTCGTTTGCGGCGCTTGGGTACGATTCGATGTACCTTATCCGTGACGCGATAGTAGCGGCAGACTCGCTCGATTCTACAAGGGTAAAGGACGCGCTGGCCGCCCTGAACGGCAGTTATGTAACCGGCAACCTGTCATTTAACGAAAAACACAATCCTGTTAAATCCGCCGTCATCGTTGAAATAGTTAAACAAGGTGATAAACTTGCAACGGTGTATAAAACAACGGTGGACCCGCAGTAATTTTACGATCTACGCCGGTTAAATATACGATGTTTTGCAAACAGGCGGGAGGATGGGGCTCCCGTCTTGTTTGTACGGGGCTTGGCATGAGGCATAATTTTTTCGGTATTTTTTATGGATAAAAAAAGCTATAACCGGTCAGAATCGGAAGAAATGATTTCGCTGATGGCTTCGACCATGCCGCCTAGGCGCGGAATTCCCGGCGGTATTCATATTAAGGAAGTGGTCAACACACTGATAAAAAGCTACGATGAGATCGAAGAAACGATAAAGGTCGATTCGGTATACCAGCTTAACCGTTCACTGCTTATAGAGATGATTGAAAAACTGAGACGGTTGATATTTCCTGGTTACTTTGTAAAAAAATATATCACAAAAAGCTTTATCGAGTACCAGACCGGAGAGCTTGTTGAAGAAATCTTTTTTGATTTAACAAAACAGATCGCGATAGCCATGTGCCACCGCAAAAACGGCGCGATCTGCCATGATGAAGCGCTGAAAGAGGCAGAAAAACTGGTTTATGTTTTTTTATCGAAGCTTCCTTTAATCAGGCGCTACCTTGCGATGGATGTTGACGCCGCCTTTGACGGCGATCCCGCCGCATACAGCAAAGACGAAATCATATCATCGTACCCGGGCATTTACGCGATAATGGTGTACCGTTTGGCGCACGAATTGTACCTGCTCGACATTCCGCTGATTCCCCGCATAATGACGGAATACGCCCACAACATTACAGGTATAGATATTCATCCGGGCGCGACAATAGGCAAACATTTTTTTATCGATCACGGTACCGGCATCGTAATCGGCGAAACAACGGTGATCGGCAACCATGTAAAAGTTTACCAGGGTGTTACGCTGGGCGGACTTTCGACACGCGGGGGTCAGACGCTCCGCGGTATAAAACGCCACCCCACGATAGAGGACGATGTAACGATCTATTCGGGAGCGTCCATCCTCGGCGGAACTACGGTGATAGGACGCGGCGTTGTGATAGGCAGCAACGCCTTCGTCACAAAATCCGTTCCCGCCCAGACCCGCGTAAGCGTTAAAAACCCTGAGCTTCAAATACATGAAAACGCCTCAAAAAATGTTGAGCATCAGGAACTGGACCAAAACGAATTCTGGGACTGGGTGATATAAACCGACGCATGAAGGGTCTCGTTTTTATCGGCGGCGAAGGGCCGGATGCGGAATTGTGCGCCGGCCTTGCTGCCGAGTCGGATATTATCGTCGCCGCCGATTCCGGACTTGTGTGCGCCGAAAACTTAAGTTTACGCCCCGATTGGGTAATCGGGGACATGGACTCACTTGACGACGAATCACGGCTCGACGCATACCCGCCCGGCCGTGTGATCCGCTTTCCAGCCGATAAAGATTTTACCGATACAGAACTGGCCCTGGACCTGCTTTTCGAACAAGGCTGCGATGAAATTACGCTCGCAGGCGGCGGGGGCGGCAGGCTTGACCACATTCTTGCTATAGCGGCGCTGTTTGAGCGGGAACGCTACCCTCGGCGCTGGTTTACCGCGCGGGAAAAAATCTACGCTGTGTCAGGGGAATTTTGCTGTAATACAAAAAAAACCGACGCCATTTCCGTATTTCCGCTCGGAAACGGGCCGTGGAAGGCGCAAAGTACCGGCCTTAAATGGCCCCTTGCATCCGCCGGGTGGAGCCGCGGTTTTTTTGGCATAAGCAATGCCCCGGAAACCGAAACTGTTACGGTAAGGGCCTTGTCCGGAAGGTTTCTCGTGCTTGTAACGGAATTCCCGCCGCCCGGCAATTCTGAATTCAGCCGTGCGGGGCATTGACGGCAAGGGTAAGGAACGAATCTGCCGGTCAATGGTGGAGGCAAGGGCCGATTTCATACCGGAGCCCCCCCCCCCCCCCTTGCTGAGGCAAAAGGGCCCGTCAATCCCGTATATTGTCCATCAGATTCATCGGGACGGGGCGATCCAATTCATCTCGTGCCGAAAAGCCGGCGTGTACGAAACGCGGGGATTGGAGGGGCGCGTAGTGTTCGCGCGTAGTGTTCGCGCGTAGTGTTCGCGCGTAGCGTTCGCGCGTAGCGTTCGCGCAGAGCGTTCGCGCAGGGAATGGAGGGGCAACCCAAGGGGCTTGCCTTGCGGAACCCCCGTAAAGCCCGGTTTCCGGCACGAAGGGCCGGAAATGCGCCCAAATGCATGGAAAATTTTTGTAAATGTAAAATCGCCGCATGACGCTCCTTTTGAATTGACAGGCAAGGGCGCATAGCGGATAATTGAATAGTTACAAACGCTTAAGGGGGAATCTGGTATGACAAAAAAAGAACTGCGCGGGATTATGAAGCAAAAGTTAAACGCGCTGCCTAAACAACAGTTTACGGACGAAGGGATACTTGCCGCGGAGCGGCTGGCCTGTACCAATCTTTGGAAAAGCTACGACCGCATACTGATTTACCTTTCGATGCCGGACGAGCTTGATACTTCCGCGCTGCTTGACATCGCGTTTTCAGGCGGTAAGGCCGTTTATTCACCAAAAGTAGAGACTGATACGACTATGCGCTTTTTCCGCGTAAGCCGCGATGAAAGTTCGTGGGTTGCGGGCGCTTTCGGTATCAGGGAGCCTGCCGGGCGCGAGGAGGATGTTTTCAGGCCGGAGGACGGCAGGGCGCTGGTAATATCGCCGGGACTTGCTTTTGACCGCGCGGGGAACCGTATGGGCCGGGGCAAGGGTTTTTACGACCGTTTCTACGAAAAACTTTTCGCGGCAAGCCCCGAATCAGCCTGTTGCGCGCTCTGCCTGAGTTGTCAGATTGTTGACGAGGTGCCGGTTGAACAGTTTGACCGAAAAGTGAACGCGATCTGTACAAAAGACGAATTCATACCCATAGCCGTTTAACTTTCACCGTCACGGACGCTTGCGTAAACAACGGTTTATACGTCAACAAATGTTGACGAGCAACTTTTGTTCATCTTCGCGGATCTGTGTCCATGAACCGTGCCGCTTTATTCGCAAGCGGGGTCTAATATCATACGATATGTTGACCGGACTTTGACAAAAAAGTTATACTTTTACCGAATTCAAAATCACGGTTTTTGCGGAACCGTGTGGTTATAAAACATAAATGGACTTGTTCAAGAACCTATTTGAATGTGGGTAAAAGCCCACGGGTTCTTGAACAAGTCTTGCAAAATGCAAAGCATTTTGCCTTTTTTTCAGCGGAAGTTGTTCAGAAACTGAGGTTTCTGAACAACTCTAATATTGAATTAGGAGATACTATGGCACAACGACAATTTCAGACAGAGGTAAGCAGGCTGCTGCACCTAATCATTCATTCGCTGTATTCAAACCGCGAAGTTTTTTTGAGGGAACTTGTATCAAACGCATCCGACGCGCTTGATAAACTCAAATACCTTTCTGTTGCGGACGATGCGTACAAAAGTATCAGCTTTGATCCGCGTATTGATATTTCGTTTGACAAAAACGCGAAAACGCTGGCGGTTTCCGACAACGGAATTGGCATGAGCGAACAGGAACTTGCCGATTCGCTCGGTACTATTGCCCGTTCCGGCACGAAAGCTTTTCTTGAAAAACTGGAACTTGACGCAAAGAAAAACAGTAATTTGATAGGGCAGTTTGGCGTTGGTTTTTACTCCGCGTTCATGGTCGCGGACAGGATCGAAGTTACCAGCCGCAAAGCAAACGAAGAGTCCGCATGGAAATGGTCGAGCGACGGAAAAGAAACTTACGACATAGAAAGCGCGGCCCGCGATACACAGGGTACCACCGTTTTGCTGCATTTGACGGAGGAAGGCCTGGAATACGCCAACCGCTGGTCTATCGAAGATATAATAAAGCGGTATTCTAACTATATTACGTTCCCCATATACCTTACTTTTGATGAAAAAGAGTGGGACGACAAGGGAAACGAGAAAGGAAGCAAGACAAAAACTGAAAGGATCAATTCCGGCGCGGCCCTTTGGCGCAGCCCAAAAGCGGAATTGAAGCCGGAGAACTATAACGAATTTTATAAGCAGCTTTCGCATGACAAGGATGAACCGCTTTTGTATATCCATACAAAAGCGGAGGGGTCCCTCCAGTACATCACATTGCTTTATATTCCCCGAAAAGCGCCGTTTGATATGTTTCACGCCGACTATAAACCCGGCGTAAAACTGTATGTAAAACATGTTTTTATCACCGATGATGACAAGGAATTGATGCCCGTATGGCTTCGCTTTGTGCGCGGCATAGTTGACAGCGAAGATCTGCCGCTCAATGTAAGCCGCGAAATTCCGCAGCAGAACAGGATTCTCGCAAACATAAAAAACGCTTCGGTAAAGAAAATACTTTCGGAGCTAAAAACAATTTCCGAAAATGACAAAGAAAAATGGAATGTTTTTGTTTCCGAGTTCAACCGGCCGTTAAAAGAAGGCCTGTATTCCGATTGGGAAAACCGTGAGGCCATAACAGGACTGGTACGCTTCAAAAGCAGCGCCGTTGACGGGTGGACAAGCCTTGCCGAATACGCGGACCGCATGAAAGCCGATCAAAAATACATTTACTATATTTCAGGCAGCGATGAAAAAACCTTAAAGGCATCCCCCCTGCTCGAAGCTTACCGCGCCAAAGGGATAGAGGTGCTGATAATGCACGAGGAGATCGACGAAATTGTCGTTCCGCAACTGGGCCGCTACAAACAGGCGACGGGGGACGCTTCCCGTGAATGGGAGTTAAAAGCGGTAAACCGGAGCGGGGCGGACGAGGAGCTTGGCGAAAAGCCGGACAGCAAGACCGAAAGCGACTCTAAGCCCGTCATCGAAAAGGTAAAAAACGCTCTTGGCGAGCGCGTCAAGGACGTAAGGCTTTCACGCCGGCTACAGGACTCGCCTTCCTGTATCGTGGCGGACGAAAACGATCCGTCTTTGCAGATGGCGCAGATACTCAAGGCTATGGGTCAGGGCGATGTTCCGGATGCCGCGCCCATACTCGAATTGAACCCGTCCCACCCGCTGGTTTCCGGCCTTAAAGACACGGAAGACGCGCTTGTGATAGAGGATACGGCGGACGTACTCCTTGACCAGGCCCTGCTTGTCGAGGGGCTTAAACTAAAAGACCCTGCCGGCTTTGTGAAGCGGCTGAACAGGCTGCTTTCACGGAAATAGCCGGGCGGCGGTGTCAGGCCAGGTAAATTGTCCGGGGGCGACGCGCTTTACCGTTTCGTAGCGCTGGTTCCGCACGCGAACGCGCGTGCGGAGTTTAACAGGTATCGCCGTGAATCAGCGTTGATCGCCGGTAAGGGTATCTACACCTTCCCGGCCGCCGCGCCGGTCGCGTTGCTTACGGCGCCCGTCCCCGGAGATCAGTTAAAGCGCCTGGCGGCGCTTTTTAGGCTGCAAAGTTATAAAAACGGCGGGGACGGAAGGATCGTCACGGGAGAAATTTCATCCATAATTTTGCCTGACGGAAAAACGCTTGCCGGCCCCTGCCTTTCCATAGAAGCACCGCCCATTCCCGGTGAGATAGCGGTCGCGGAAAGCTTTAAAAAATTAATCCTGGTCGCGGGCATATTTCCCGGTACGCCGGAACTGCCTCCTTTGCGAAGACCCGTTAAATTCAGCGCCGCCGCCCTTGCAAACATAAGTTTAACGCCGCTACGGTACGAACAATCGTACTGTTGGACGGTAGGCGAACCTCGGTGGCTGCCTTCGATCAGGGGAGGGGCGGGCTTTGAACACTGATTTTTTTGAAACAAAAGACGGGAGCCTAATTCTGAAGATAAAGGCGATTCCCGGCGCGTCAAAAACGGAATTTGCCGGCGTCCATGACGGCCGCTTGAGGGTAAGAATCGCCGCCGCGCCGGAAGACGGCAGGGCAAACGCCTGCCTGACGGCGTTTCTCGCGAAAACCCTGGGCTGTTCCAAACGGGAGCTTGTTATAAAAAGCGGCGAAAGGTCACGCCTTAAAACCGTTTACCTGCCGCAGCGCTGCCTTGAAAAAGCGTCCGCCCTCGTCCCGGCTTCCCGGCCTTACGGAGGAGGCTGTCCTGGCGAAAGCGCGAATTACGCCAATGAACAGGAATGAACGCTAATTTATCCGCGTTTACCATGCGCCGCCGGACGCTTAACTGGAAGGCTGTAAAATTGTATGATGAAGTCATGCGGGTTCTTACGTTTGGTAACGAGGCCTTAAGGCAAAAATCTGAGCCGGTTGAAAACATAGACGGGGAAATTGAATCGCTGCTTGCCGGAATGTTCAAAATTCTGGAACGGCACAAAGGTGTCGGGCTTGCGGCGGTGCAGATCGGGATACCCCGGCGGTTTTTTATAACACGGATCGGGAACGACGCGCCGCGTGTTTTTATCAACCCTTTAATTATCGAAACTTCCGGGGAGCTTGCGGATTACGAGGAGGGCTGCCTGTCCCTGCCGGGCGTCTGGGGACAAATTATGCGGCCAAAGATGGTACGCCTTCAGGCCCGGAACGAGAAAGGCAAGCTGCTTACGATTGACGCCGACGGCATCCTGGCGCGTGTTATACAGCACGAATGCGATCACCTTGACGGAACCCTGTTCATCGACAAGCTTTCGGCGTTGAAGCGGGAGCGGCTGTTAAACAAGTACGAAAAGCTAAAAACCAAAAAGTAATGAAGATACTGTTTGCCGGGACTCCGGCGATTGCGGTACCATCGCTGGAAGCCTTGGTCGGCCTTCATGAAAAAGGCGGCTTCTGCGAATTGGCCGGTGTTTTGACGAATCCCGACGCGGCAAAGGGACGGCACGGCTTGCCCGTGCCGTCAGATGTGGGCGCGGCAGCCGCGC
The DNA here is from genome assembly GCA_031278295.1 of Spirochaetaceae bacterium. Lineage (GTDB taxonomy): Bacteria > Spirochaetota > Spirochaetia > Treponematales > Breznakiellaceae > JAIRMY01. The sequence goes on from JAITKQ010000020.1 coordinate 13,696, forward strand.
AAGTTGCGGCGCAAGTTGCGGCGCAAGTTGCGGCTGAAAGAAGGCTTCCGTTTCCGATACTTAAGGCCGAAAGCCCGGACGAAAATTGCCTGCGCGCCGCCGCTGCGTCCGGCGCCGATTTGCTTGTTTCATTTGCTTACGGCGCCATCTTTCCGCCTGAATTTTTGGCGGTATTCCCAATGGGCGGCATAAATGTCCACCCGTCCCTGCTGCCCAAGTACCGCGGGGCGGCACCCATACAGGCGGCAATCCTGAACCGTGACGGTGAGACGGGGATAAGCATACAGAGGCTTGCCCCGGAACTGGATTCGGGCGACATACTGGCGCAAAAAACCCTTACCCTCACCGGCAGGGAAACGAGCGCCACGTTGAGCGCCACGCTTGCCAAAGACGGCGCCGCGCTGCTCGTCCGTACCCTCCGCGCCCTAGCGGAGGGTACGGCGTCCGAAACCCCGCAGGCCCACGCGGAGGCAAGCTACTGCGACAAACTTGAACGGGCGGACGGACGCATCGATTGGCGGCAAAGCGCCCTTGACATTGACGCGCGAATCAGGGCCTTTACGCCGTGGCCGCTGTCGTACACGAGCCGGGCCGGCGCGGAACTGTACATCCTTGAGGCAGCCCCGTACCGGGGCCCGTTTACGGCGGCAGCGGCGGTGCCCGGCACGGTGCTTGGTTTCGACAAAAACTCAGGCATACTGGTACAAACGGGCGACGGCATTTTGGCCGTAAGCCGGCTTCAGTACCGTACCCGCAAGGCGCTGGACTGGCGTTCCTTCCTGAACGGCGCCAGAAACTTTACAGACTCCGTGCTGGAATGATACCCCCCCCCCCCCCCGCGGACCGCGCGGCGGCTGGTATTTTTAACAGCCCTGTGGTAAATTTTCCGCATGACAGGGCCTTTGGTAAACGCCGCCGCGATTGTTGTATGCGCCCTTGCGGGATGTTTTTTGGTACGCGGCATACCGCCGCGCTTTGAAGAAATTATAAAAAAAGCCATCGGTTTGGCGGTAATTTATATCGGAATCAAGGGCGCTATGGACAACCGGCGGGTACTTTTGCTGATAATGAGCCTTGTAGCGGGTGCCGTAGCCGGTGAACTGGTAAACATAGACGCGCTCATGAACCGTTTTGGCGCGTGGGCGGAGAGGAAGCTGTATTCAGGCAGGGAAAATTCCGTCTCCGGCTCGTTTTCCAGGGGCTTTGTGTCGGCAAGCATACTGTTTTGCAGCGGTTCCATGGCGATAGTAGGTTCCATGCAGAGCGGTTTGCAGGGGAATCACGAACTTTTATTCGCAAAATCCATACTGGACGGCTCAATCGCGCTCGTTTTTGGAGCTTCGATGGGGATAGGCGTAGCTTTTTCGGCCCTGCCGGTGCTGGTATACCAAGGGGCGATAGCCTTGCTTGCCAACGCCGCAAGCGGTCTTCTAAGCGACGATATAATCCGCGAGATGTCCGCCGCCGGCAGCCTGCTCGTGGCGGCCATAGGGTTTAACTTCCTTGCCGTAAAAGAGATCAAAGTTGCCAACCTGATCCCGGCGATCTTTATCCCGTGGCTTGTAATAGGGCTGTTTGGTTAGAAAGCGGGGCTTGGGGATGGGGCGCCGTTAGCCGTACCGCCCGCACACTGAACACGCGGTGCCGGAAACCGCGGTCAAAGACCCGGCCGGCCCCCGCAGGGGGGGGGGGGGGTAGCCGGGGGCAGGCGGCCCCCGGCTTACGTCAAACAGGAGTTTTTAGTGGGTAAAACAGCGGATAGTTTTGAACGTCTTTTAAATATAGTAAAGCGCCTCCGTGCGCCTGACGGTTGTCCTTGGGATTTGGAGCAGACGCCCCGGTCCCTGCGCGGCAACCTTATCGAGGAGGTTTACGAGTGCGTCGAAGCGCTGGACGAGGACGATCCCGCCCATATCCGCGAGGAGTTGGGGGATTTGTTCCTGCTTGCCTGCATGGTTTCCTATATGCACGAACAGGCGGCTTCTTTTTCGGTGTCGGATGTGCTGGAAGGGATTTGTGACAAGCTTGTGCGCCGTCATCCCCATGTTTTTGGCGGGGCGGAGGCGAAAAACAGCGCCGAGGTGTTGAAAAATTGGGAGCGGATCAAGGTTGAGCAGGAGGGGCGCGGTCTGAAAGATTCCGTGCTGGACGAGGTTTCCCGCGCCCTGCCGCCCCTGGATAGGGCGTTCAAGCTACAGAAAAAAGCGGCGAAAACGGGCTTTGACTGGCCGGACGCGGACGGCGCCTTCGCCAAAATCGAGGAAGAACTCGGCGAGGTGAGGGAGGCGCGGGCCGAAAGCGGGAGCAGGCCGCGTGACCTGGAAGCGGAACTGGGCGATCTTCTGTTTTCCGTCGTAAACCTGTGCCGTTTTTTCAAAATTGAGCCTTCGACCGCGTTGCAGGGGGCCAACGCAAAGTTTACCCGCCGCTTCAAATATGTCGAAAAACGGATGAAGGAAGCGGGCCTTGACATGGAAAGCGGCAACCTTGAAGCGATGGATCAGCTCTGGAACATGGCAAAAAAGGAGGAAGGCGGTGCGGCAGGCGTCAATTGTTGAACAGGAACGGGCATCATGAATGGCCGTGCGGATACGGCACGGGGGTGTATCTTAGCGGCGGACCGTCTAGCTCGGGGTAAAAAATTTGTTTGCGATTGGATCGTCCGGGTCTATGTCCAAAACCTTGCGAAACAGGGTTTCGGCCTCATTTTCGTGTCCTGACCTGAGTTCCAGTATGGCAAGGTTTGAAATAAGCTTTGTGTTTTCGGCGTCTTCAGACAGGGCTTTTTCCAGGTGGCGGCGGGCGCCGGCATAATCGCCGCTTTCCATCAGGCATATCGCAAGTTCGTTGCTCGTATCGGGGCAACCGCCGCCTGCTTCCATAGACTTATGGAAGCAGGCGGCGGCATCCTCCCAGCGTTTAAGCCTGCGTAGCGCCCATCCCAGCATAAACCACCCGTTCCATGAATCAGGATGGCGTTCCAGAAATTTACGCAGCTTTTTCATGCCCGCCTCCTCGCTGCCGCCGCTTATAAGACGGTACGCCTCCACATAGTCCGACTCGCCGCAGGCACCGGACTCGACGGGGAGCATTGATTCCAGCGCTGTCACTTCGGGGGCCCCCGGAAACAGGCCGTAAAGCGCCGCAACAGCCTCACGCGCCCTGCCGTAAGCGCCATTTTTAATATTCGCCATAGCCGCGGCGCTAAATTCAGCCAGTATGTCGGGCTTAAACGCAAGCACAAAGCTACGGTAATACCTTGAAACCTCATCATCGGCCTTACCCGCCGCCGTATAACGGCAGATAACACGAATCATACCGGCCACTATCATTTCTATGGTAATATCTCCCAAAACGGCAGGCAAATGAGACTCGGCCACGGAATTTGAAGCCACCTCGACAGGTATAGGTATGGAATCGTTAATCGAAAAGCCGTTCACCGGGCATTTTGAAGCCAGGCTCTTAGGTACGGGCAGAAAAACCACCCTAACTTCAGTTCCGTCCCCATTCGGCCCAAGTGTAAAGCCGTGCGGGCCATCCTTGCCGCCGCTGTGGATGCCGGTATCGAACATCAAGCGCCGGGTACAGCGGGATCGGAGGGATCGGCGGGCGCTGACACCGAATTACCGGCAGAGGCGTGACGGCTTGCCCGTGTATCCGTCCTTGCGGTGTTAAGGTAATCGCTCAGGCGTACCTTGTACGCCATAGGCACAGGGTCACTGTACTCCATGTTTAAAACCACCATATCGTTACGTTCCGCTACCTTTTCAACATCTATGGATTTTCCGTTGATGCTGTAACTTTCGAGCGGTTCATCAAAATCAAATTTTATGGTGATAGACTTGTTTATCAGGAATTTTGATATACCAAGCATGACAAGACGCGCTCCGGTAAAAGAAATATCCCGCAGTAGGCATCGGCGCGGTACGCCGTCTATCGTAACCCCGATTTCTTTTGCCGTAAAATGCATCTTACGGAGAGTCTCCGGCGTTATTGCTATCCGTTCATTCTTGCGCCTGTTAAAACTTTTGTTTGCTTCGATGATCCGCCCCACGATCTCAATCAGATCATCCGGCGGGCGTTGTGAAAATTGCAGCGTAAACATTGACATATCGGGGCCCGCGTCGTATGGGGCTAAGCCGGTAACACGGGCGCTTACCAAAAAAGCCACCTGTTCACCGGTCGCAGGCGCCTTGAAACAGAATTTTATGCTTGCGGAATTGTTGGTTTCTTTTAATTTTTCCATCAGCCCGGATTTATTACTTGCGACAATTTTTGCCTCTTCAAAGCTTGTCGAATATATAACACACGGAAAAAAATCTGAAGCGCATTTCAGGATGACCTGTTTTGCCTGTAAACCTGTTATCTGGATAAGCTCTTTATGGAAGGTTATCGGGATACTTTTGAATTCCGCGTAATAATCCTGTATTTTTTGCCTCGTTAATATTGCCATACGTTTTATAAAATACAATATATTTTGGTTTGAGTAAAGGATTCGCGTTGTCCGCGTTGCCGGACCCGGGCGGGCATACCAAAAAGCGAAAAAGTTAGCTATAAGTTGGCATCGTTTTCCCGGAGCGGACGACATGAAATAATGATCGCCGCCGGCTGTTTACACGTCTAGGTTGCTCACGAGCAGCGCGTTTTCCTCGATGAATTCACGGCGGGGGGCTACATTCTCGCCCATCAGCGTCGAAAATATACGCTCAGCCTCTACCGCGTCATCAAGGTGAATCTGCGTGATACTCCGCCGCGCCGGGTCCATCGTAGTTTCCCAGAGCTGGTCGGGATTCATCTCGCCCAGACCCTTGTAACGCTGCACGGACAGTTTTTCAGGATCGCGCCCCGACGCGGCAAGTATACGGTCCTTTTCACCATCATCGTACGCGTAAAAGGTCTTTTTTTCGTACGAAATCCTGTACAGAGGCGGCATAGCGAGGTAGACATGACCGCTCGCTATCAGCTCCGTCATGTAGCGGTAAAAAAATGTTAAAAGCAGGGTGCGTATGTGCGAACCGTCCACATCGGCATCCGCCATTATGATGATTTTGTGGTAGCGTATCCTGGACAGGTCGAATTCATCGCCGCAGCCCGCCCCCACGCTGGCGATTATAGGCTGGAGCTTTTCGTTGGTGATAACCTTTTCGATGCGGGTCTTTTCGACGTTCAACATCTTGCCAAACAGGGACAGTATCGCCTGAAATTGCCTGTTCCGCCCCATTTTCGCGCTGCCGCCCGCCGAATCGCCTTCCACGATAAAAAGTTCGCAGCTTGCCGGGTCTTTTTCAGAACAATCGGCCAGCTTTCCCGGTAAACCGGCGCTGTCCATCGCGTTTTTACGGCGGGTAGCGTCCCTAGCGGCCCTCGCCGCGATACGCGCCTTCGCCGCAAGCACCGATTTTTCGAGTATCACGGCAATTATCTCCGGGTGCCTGTCGAAAAACAATTCAAGCTGCTCGTTTATAAAACTTTCCACTATGCCGCGCACCTCGGAGCTACCCAGCTTCCCCTTGGTCTGCCCCTCAAACTGGGGGTTAGGCAGCTTGACGGAAAGGACGGCGGTAAGCCCCTCGCGCACATCGTCGCCCGAAAAAGCCTCGTCAAACTTTTTTGACTGCTTTGATTTTTTAAGAAATTCGTTTAACGTGTGGGTCAGCGCCGCCTTAAAACCCACAAGGTGCGTGCCACCCTCGCGGGTATTTATGTCGTTGACAAACGAGTACATTATCTCGTTAAAACCGTCGTTATGCTGAATCGCGCATTCTATCTCAACAAAGCCCTGTATTTCGTCCTCGCGGCTGCCGGTTACCACTATGGGTTCGTGGTAAAGCACCTTTTTGCCGGCATTCAGGTATTCAACAAAACTTTTTACGCCGCCGTCAAATTTGAATTCGTGAAACTTGGGGCTTGAAAGCCTCTCGTCCCGTATCGTTATTTTTAGGCTTTTGTTTAAAAAAGCAAGCTCGCGGAGCCTGTTGCTCAGCGCGTCAAAATTGTACGTAGTTGTCTCGAATATCGAAGTATCCGCCTTAAAGCGAATCTCGGTGCCGCGCCTGTTCGTGTCGCCCGCCTCGTGCGCCGGCCCCTCCGCAACGCCGCGCCTGTAACGCTGGGTGTGGACTTTACCGTCAATGTAGACTAAGGCCTCGCACCATTCGGACAGCGCGTTCACGACGGAGACGCCCACCCCGTGCAGGCCGCCCGAAACCTTGTACGATTTCTTGTCAAACTTGCCGCCCGCGTGAAGGCGGGTCATCACCAGCTCAAGCGCGCTCACTTTTTCTTCCGTGTGTATGTCAACCGGAATGCCGCGCCCGTTGTCCTCCACGCGGACAACATCGTTTCCTTCAAGCACGACGAGTATCTCCGTGCAGAAACCCTGCATCGCCTCGTCAATCGAGTTATCAACAACCTCGAAAACAAGATGGTGCAGGCCATCTATCCCGGTGGTCCCTATATACATCCCGGGCCGCTTCCGCACGGCCTCAAGACCCTTCAATACCTGTATGTTTTGCGCAGAATAATTTTGTTCCATAGATTCCATGATACCTTTTTTACCCGTCCTTCACCACCCCTGGCATGTCACGCTTGTGGCCCAAGGCCCAAGCGCCGGGTTTGCGATCGTCCGGCTGCCGCAAACCTCTGGTTCGATAGCGGTTTGCAAGGCAAAAATCGCCTAATCGTCGATTTTCTTGGGGCAATACCGGCCAACTTGAGGCCGATCATTGTTGACTCTAAGGGAGAGCGCCCGTTTCATCGCGCAACCGTGTCGGTTCCGTTCACGTCAAAGTCTTTGTCGACGGTGGAGCCGAGTTGTCCGCAGGCGCCGGAGATTCCGCGTCCTTTTTTGCGGCGGATTACGGTTTTTAGGCCTAGCCTTTCCAGGCCGGAACGAAAACGCTCAATTTCCGCCGCCTCGGGCTCTTTCAGGGGGCGGCCTTCGAAACGGAGGCCCTCCACCCGGTTCCAGGGGATAAGGTTTACAACCACGTCCAAGCCCTCCGCAAAGGCCGACATGGCGGCGGCATCCTCCGCCCCTCCGTTTATGCCGCCGAGTAGCACCGCCTCCAAGGTTATGCGCCGGCGCTGCTGCGCCTGATGGCGCAGCAGCGCCTCTTTCAGCCTCGGCAGCGGGTTGGCGGCGCTTACCGGCATGAGCCGCCGGCGAAGCTCTTCGCGGGCTGTCGTGATCGAGACGGCAAGGCGGACGGAGGGCCCCTCGCTGGCGAGGCCCTCTATGCCGTCAACAAGGCCGCAGGTGGACACGGTGATACGGCGCGGCGACATGGTGCGGCAGAGTACTTCAAGCGCCCGGCGCAGTTCGTAAAGGTTCAGCAACGGCTCGCCCATGCCCATAAACACGATGTTGGCAATGTCAGGATAAAACTTGCGGATATGGTAAAACTGTTCGGTGATTTCCGCGCTGTCCAGATTCCGCACGAGTCCCATGAGGCCGGTCCTGCAAAAAACACAGCCCATCGCGCAGCCAAGCTGGGTGGAAAGACAGGCCGTCCTGCGTCCGGCCCTGTCAACAAGGATTACGGCTTCGACCATGCCGCCGGAAACGGCGATTTGCAGCTTAAGGTTTCCTTCATCTTCAAATTTTTTGACAAGTGTGGTTTTTCGCAGGCTGAAACGACCGTCAAGCTCGCGCCTGAGCGCAAACGGCAGGTTGTTCATTTCCTGGAACGAATCAAGGCCTGAGTTTATCCAGGCGAAGACCTGCCCGGCACGGTAGCGGGGAAGCGGGGAAAGTACGATTTCCAGTTCCCGCAACGGAACACCGCTAAGCGAAGGTTTTTGCGTCACCCGCCTATCTTTTCGAGCATCTCCAGTACCGCGTTGCTCCGTATGCCGTGGCGCTGGAACGATCTGAGTATGTCTATCGCGCGTTCCTTGTCATTCTTGTACATATAGCAATCGGCCAGTTCCAGATAAGGGCGTTGATTCTTGTTGTCATACTGTACCAGCTTGAGTAGCATCTCTACCGCGTCGTCCATCCGTCCCTGAAGCTTGGCAACTGTGGCAAGTCCCAGCAGCCCGTAAGGGTCGAACTCTATGCCCAACGCACGGTTATAGTAATCTATGGCCTTGTTGAACTCGCCCAGGTTGCAGTAAGCGTCTCCGGCACGGGTCAGTATCACCTTGTTGTGCGGGTCCTGCTGTAGTATGCGGTTCCAGTACTCAAGGGCACGGTGCGGCTGATTCAGGCCTCTGAAACAATCGCCAAGCCCAAACAGCGCGTAAAAGTTTGTCGGCTCTCGTTGTAACGCGGCATCGAAGTACGCGATACCGTCGTCAAAGGTTTTTAGCTTGCGGTGGCAGTTGCCTATGGATGTAAGTACGCGGATGTCCACGCAGGCCATGTTACGGGTTTCAAGCATCTTTTCCCAGAAGTACAGGGCGTCGCGGTACTCCTTAAAATCGTAGTGCAGATGGCCCAGCCCTATTATCGCGTAAGGGTTGTGCGCTTCCATCTCCAGGACACGTTCGTACTCTTCTTTGGAATTCTTGAAATCACGCAGTTTGCGGTAAGCGTCCGCTATGCGGGTAAGCACCGTAACGTTGTGTTCATCGTGTTTTAGGTACTCCTTCCAGATTTTGATCGCCATCGGGTACTGATTCATCACTTTGTAGCAGTCGGCAAGGCCGAAAAGCGCGTAGTTGTTACCGGGATGATGTGAAAGACAGCGTTCGTAATACATGACGGCATCACGGTGAGCGCCGCGTTTGCGGCAAGAATCCCCCATACCGACAAGAGCGTAATTGTTGTCCGTGTCCATCTCCAGAATTTTTTTGAAGCAATCCAGCGCTTCGTTTACCCTGTTTTCTTTCAACAACTGGTAACCTTCTTTTGACAGTTCCGTGACAGCCTGACCGTAGGTTAAAACTTGATCATTCTGAGCGTTTTCGAAAAATCTGATATCACCCATCGCCATTATCTCCTTCGTGAATAAGGTTTTTCACCATGAAGGAAAGTTCCATAATGAGCTCGGCGGACTTTTTTTTATCCGGAGCAATCCAGTACATTCGCAATGCATCAATTGTACGTCCCTTTGACCGGTAATAATCCCCTATTCGTGATAAACCGTCAGAATAACCGGTCGTAATAAAGATTCTTCGCGCGCTTTCCACATCGCCCTGATTCAACAGCATGTTGCCCTTCCTGTTAAGTTGTGCCTTTTCCCGGGCACCCAGCAGGCGTTTTTCGCAAGATTTAAGAAATATTTCTTCACCTTTAAAACGTTCCAATAATTCCTTGGTATTCATAATATAATATACAAAACTCCTGAAAAAAAATCACGTTTGCTTAAAATAAACGACATTTACAACGGTGACATGTATCAACCTGACACGTTTTTTGCGTCTAAACGCCAAAAATCGACTATTGAGCGGCCATAAGCGCGCCTGCCGTCCAAGGCGAGTCCTTTAATACCATCAGCCCAGGAATCCTCGCGGGGGCGGTGCATCATCAGGATCCCTCCGCCCGCCAACAGCACGGACGCCGCTATGGAAGCCGCCAATTCGCGCTTGTACCGGTACGGAAACGGGGGATCGCAGAAAATGTAGTCGAAGGCCTGCCTTGCCTGCCGGATGTACAATTCCACCGCCATGAAGCGGCAGTTTATCCGTACCGGCGCTATGGAAACATTTTTTAACAGTATTCCGCATTTTTTTTTGTCCATTTCGACAGCCTCTACAGGCGACGCCCCCCGCGAAGCCGCCTCCAGTGCGATAAGGCCGGAACCGGTAAACAGGTCCAGGAAGGACCGCCCGTCTATATCGCCTAGTACGGCAAATACCGATTCCCTCATTCTGTCCATGGCCGGACGGATAAGTCCGGGCGGCATCCCTACCCGCCTGCCCCGCAAAGCTCCTCCGGTTATTCTCATTTCGTCATATACCGTCTAACAGCGCCGTCAACTCATCCGTACTTACAAGGCGGGCGTCGATAATTTTTTCACCGGTCGTTGCCGTGAGCTCTTTTAGTTGTTTTTGTACGTTTACACAGTGTTCAATCAGTTCGTTGATCGGTTCATGTATGAAAGGGTACCTGTCCGCGTTGAAACAAACAGCCCCGTCCAACATCCCGTTCAACAAGTCTAAAAAACGTTCGTAAGTTTCGTCAAGATTGTGTAGCTGCTGATTCTTGGAAATAAGATGTTCGTTCGGCACAAGGTACTCCTGTAGCAGAGTCAGCTTGGCTCCTATAAAATCAAGGTCTTCCAGCGTTTTTTCCAGGAAGATGTCCGGGTCGGCGTCAAGGAGCAACATATCGGAGATCGCCCTTATTTTTACATTGAGTATAAATATATTGTCCTCGTAATTCATCTGTCGATACATATATAGTTTATCGGCATTTTAGAGGTATAGAAATAAGTCCGCCCCGCCCCGCCCCGCCCCGCCAGCGCCCGCCAGCGGGTTTAAAGTCCGCTACGCGGTAGCGTAGCGGAAGCGGAGTCCGGGTTCTGCCGTCGGGTCCGAAAGGGGCAGCTTGCATACGCGGCTGTAAGCGGGGGATGGTTT
>JAITKQ010000106.1 GCA_031278295.1 Spirochaetaceae bacterium
GGGCGGGCGGGGCGGGCTATTGTCAACCGGAGGGTTTATTGTATAATGTAGGTTGGGGGAAGCTTGGTATGGATAGGGATATTCTTGTAAAACAGGTTAAAAGGTATCTGGAAAAGGAAAAAAACGCTCATTTCAGGGCGGAAGTGGAAAAGCTACTCGCTGCGGAGGATTGGGACGAGCTACTGGACCGTTTTTACCGTAATCTGGAGTTTGGTACGGGCGGGCTGCGGGGCGTGATAGGCGGCGGCTACAACCGGATGAATACCTTTGTCGTTGCTTCCGCAACGCAGGGGCTGGCGAATTATGTGATAAAGGCGTTTCCCGACAAGGCGCGTGCCGGAAAACTTTCCGCTGTGATAGCGTTTGACTGCCGGCATTTTTCGGCGGAATTCGCCGAGGCCGCGGCGCTGATCTTTGCGGCAAACGGTATCAAGGCCTACCTATTTTCCGATCTGCGACCCACGCCTGAGCTTTCGTACGCGATCCGCGTATTAAAGGCCGATACCGGCATAGTCGTAACGGCGAGCCACAACCCGCCCCAGTACAACGGTTACAAGGCGTACTGGAACGACGGTTCGCAGGTGATAGAACCGCACGATACCGGCATAATAGACGAGGTTAACGCGGTTAGCGAAATAAAGGAGCTTGACAGGCAGGCGGCGCTGGATAGGGGCCTGTTAAAAATAATCGACAAAGAGATAGATGAACCGTTTCAGGCGATGGTACGGAGTCATCTTTTCAGGCCGGAACTGATCAAACAGAAGGCTGGGGACATTAAGATTGTCTACACGCCGCTACACGGGACCGGGGCCCTCCATGTCGAGGCTGTTTTGGGCAGTCTGGGGCTTAAGGTACTTACCGTGCCGGAACAGCGCGAGGGCGACGGGGACTTTCCGACCGTCGCGTTCCCGAACCCGGAGGAGGCTGCCGCGTTGGAGATGGCTATCGCGCTCGGCAAGAAGGAGAAGGCCGGCCTTGTGATGGCTACCGACCCGGACGCGGATCGCTTCGGCATAGCGGTTCCTTCCGGGAACGGTGATGATTTTGTGCTGGTAACGGGGAATCAGCTTGGCGTCCTTATCGCCGATTACGTCCTGCTTTCGCTCAAAGAGCTGGGTAGGATGCCGGCAAGGCCTGCGATGGTCAACACGATAGTAACCACGGGGATGCAGGCCCGCGTCGCCGCGCTGTACGGTGCGGAATGCATAGAATGTTTGACGGGCTTCAAATGGATAGCTGACATTATGAGGCGAAGCGAGAGCGGCGGTATAAAAAACAGCATCGTTTTTGGCTGCGAGGAGAGCTACGGCTACCTGATCGAAGACGAGGTGCGGGACAAGGACGGCGTGTCCGCGGCGGCGATCACGGCGGAGATGGCGTTATATTGGGGCAGCCGGGGCAAAAGCCTGCCGGACCGTCTTGATGAGTTGTATGAAAAATGCGGATTTTGGCAGGAGCTGGGCGTCTCCAAGTATTTTGAGGGCCCGGGGGGTCAGAACGTAATGGCCGGCATCATGGAGCGTTGCCGCAAAGACCCGCCCGCCGCGCTTGGCGGGGTAAAGGTAGAAAAGATAAGGGATATAGAAAATTCACTTACCAGTTATCCCGGCGACCCCAAGCGTACCGAAAAAATCGATCTGCCAAAGAGCAACGTACTGCAATTCTGCCTTGAGGACGGCACGGTGCTTAGCGCACGTCCGAGCGGTACCGAGCCAAAAATCAAATTCTACGCAAGCTGTCACGCCGCGATAGGCTCCGGCGGGCTTTCCGGGGCAAAAACCGAAGCCCAAAAAAAACTTGACGCGATCAAGAGCGACATAAAAAAGATGATTGGTGATTAAAGGTGAGGCAGGACGAAGGGCCGTGTAAAAAAGGACGGCGCGGGGGGCCACGCGGTGTGAAACGGCAAGGCGGCGTACTCATTCCGCTAAGTGTCTGTGGAGTTTTATTTTTTTCGTGCTCGACACAGCAGCTTGCCATGCGGTCAAGCCCGGAATTTGTAGGCGGCCTGCTGCCCGGTATAATAAAAAAGAATGAGGCCAAACTGAAAAAGAAGCCGGACGACCAAAAGTTGATACTGGAGACAGGCTCGTACTATGTGATGGACGCTAACGCTTTCGTGCAGGGGCCGGCCTCCCTATTACCGCCTGAAAAGTACGCTGAGCGGGACGCCGAGTACAGGAAGGCGCGGGAGATGTACCTGCGCGGCGCGGAGATTCTGGAAGACGGCCTTGAAAAAAGGCATCCCGGCATACTCCTGGCGGCGCGGGACGTCGGGGTTTCCGCCGGTGGGGCGCCCGCCGGTTTTGAACGGCTTACGGCGGAGGATGTTCCGTATATTTACTGGTTGACGGCTGCGGTGCTTTCGGCCTTTAGCATGGACCCGCTCGATCTGTCTACCGGCATGAGGGTGGGGGAAGTTTCCGCTCTTGTAAAGTACGCTTACCGGCTTGACCCGGACTTTAACGACGGGGCGCTGGATGATTTCTTCATCCTGTACTACGCTTCCCTCCCCGAATCGATGGGCGGCGACAAAGGGCTTGCCAGGCTGCATTACGACAGGGCGCTGGAAAAGACGGGCGGACTCTCCGCCAGCCCGTACGTTTCCTGGGCGCAGGCCGTCTGCATACCTGCCCAGAATTTCCCTGAATTTCAATATAATTTGAAAGAGGCCCTGAAAATTAACGCAAACAAGAATCCGTCAAACAAACTTTTAAACGTGCTGGCGCAACGGAAGGCGCGCTACCTGTTGGACAACGCGGATCTTTATTTTATTGACACCGGCACGAATGCCGGCACCGGCGGCAGTGAACCGGGGTAGAGAATCGATGAAAAAGACTTTTTCGACTATAATAGCGTGTTGTTTCCTGCTGGCTGTAAGCGGCTCTCCGGCGGCGCAGCAAAGAACGGTAACAATTAAACTTGCCTCCCTCGCGCCGGAAAACACCCCGTGGGGGGCGGCGCTCAACAAGATGGCCGCCGATTGGGGCGCCGCCACGAACGGTGCGGTAAGGGTTATCGTTTACCACAACGGCGTAGCGGGCAGCGAGGCCGATGTTCTGCGTAAACTCCGCCTCAACCAGATACAGGCCGCTGTCTTTACGTCCGCAGGGATGAATTTAATATCAAAAAATATTATAACGCTTAGCTGTCCTTTCCTTATAAGAACGGATGATGAACTTGATATTGTTCTTGAGAGGCTGCGGCCACAACTGGAAGCGGATGTCGGCAGGGCCGGTTTTGTTACGGTGGCTTGGTCAAAGGTGGGCTGGGTCAACTTCTTTTCGCGCCGGCCTGTATTCGTCCCGTCAGATATGAAAAGACAAAAACTTGCCGTCGGCAACGATATTCCGTCCTTGAACGACGCTTTCAGGACTATGGGGTATCAGCTTGTTGAGACTAACCTCAACGATGTGCTTGTATCGCTCAACAGCGGCGCAATTGACGCTGTTTACCAGAGTCCGGTAAACGCCGCCGTGTCCCAGCTATTCGGCATAGCCAAAAACATGTCTTCGGTGCGTATCGCGCCATTCATGGGTGCGGTGGTGTTGAATCAGGCGGCTTGGCGGAGTATTCCAGATCGGTACAAAGACGCGCTGATGAATATTGGCCGGGAAGTTGAAAGTCAAAACAACCAAAATGTAAAAAAAATGGAGGATGACGCGGTGGCGGCCATGTTGAAAAACGGCCTTGTGATCAACCGATGCAGCCCTGAGCAGGAACAGGAATGGATCGACGATGTAAACAAGGTTATGCCCCAGTTGTTGGACAAGACTTTTAACAAAACACTTTACAACGATATACAGGATGTCTTGGGGCAGATTCGGAAATAGCATCGCATGACAAAAGCGGGGAAATGGCTTAACTACATTGAAGCCGGTGTCTGTAACTTTTCATTGGCGATCATCGCGCTGTTACTGTTTGTAAGCGCGGGTTTGCGGCTTGTTTTCCATACCGCGCTAAGCGACACGGCGGCTTTGACCACCCATCTGCTGCTTGTTGCCGCGCTGTTTTCAGCGATGATAACAACAAAAAATGAAAACCACCTTTCTATAGGGATCGTTCAGTACATAAATAATCAAAAAATAAAAACATTTCTTGCCGTTGCTACCGGACTTCTTTCAACATTCATAACTACGATACTCGTTTTTTGTTCGGCGGATTTTATCAAGATCGGACTTAACCCGCCGCAAAAGATAGCGTTTTTAAGCGACCGTTTTTTTGCTTACGCGCTTCCGCTCGGCTTCGCCGTGATGACATTCCGTTTCGCCCGACTTACCCCGTTGCGTGGCAGGGGACGGTTTCTTTCCGCGGCGGCTGTCCTGTTGGGCATTGCTTGTTCGCTTCCGCTCATATTTAAATTCATCTGGGAATTCAAGCTGCCGGATTTCGCCTGGGCGGCAAGCGATTTCTTTACCGCGTTTGCCTACACGGTAAAAACGCCCGCCATTATACTGATCGCTCTGGCGGCTTTGGCCGGCGCGCCGCTCTTTATCGTGATAGCGGCGCTCTCCATCCTGCTGATTCAGGGTTCCGGCGGCGAGGTTGACGTTACCGTGAATCAGGTATATACCGCGCTTACCCAGAGCAACATAATCGCGATACCGCTGTTTACACTGACCGGTTTTTTTCTTTCGGAAAGCAGGGCGGGCGAGCGGCTTGTGGAAACGTTTCGCGGCATATTATGCGCGATTCCCGGCGGCATGATCGCGGCCACCGTGCTGATATGCGCGTTTTTTACCTCGTTCACCGGCGCGTCCGGCGTAACGATACTTGCGCTTGGCGGCATCCTGTACACCGTTCTGTCAGGTAACGAAGCTCAAAAAGGTATTGACGGCGCAAAGTACCCGGAAGCCTTTTCCATCGGGCTTCTGACTTCGTGCGGCAGCATAGGCCTCCTCTTTCCGCCCTCACTCCCGCTGATACTGGTCGGAACCACAACGCAAACCAACATCCTGCATCTGTTTGCGGCGGGAATTCTGCCCGGTCTTTTGCTTCTGCTTTCGATGATAGTATTCGGCATAATAATTTCATTCAAAACAAAGATGCCGCGGGAAAAATTTAGCGTGCGCCGTGCGGTGCGTTCGCTAAAAAAATCCATGTTCGAGATACTCTTGCCGATTCTGCTTGTCGCCGGGTACTTTTCCGGCATACTTTCGCTCGTAGAAATCGGCGCGGCGGCGCTGGTATACGTTTTTGTGGTGGAGGTTCTTGTATTCCGCGATATAGACCTGCGTGATACAGGCAAGGTTTTTGCCAAAGCCTTGCCTGTAACGGGCGGAATCCTCGCGATCCTTGCTCTTTCGCAGGCACTTTCGTACTACATTGTTGACACGCAGGTGCCTGAAAACTTTGCCCGCTGGGTGCAGGCGGCGATAAAATCAAAGTGGATGTTCCTGTTAATCCTGAACCTGATGCTGCTTGTTACCGGCTGCCTTATCGACATTTTTTCGGCGATAATGATCGTGCTGCCGCTCCTTGTGCCGCTCGCCGACGCGTTCGGCATAGACCATGTTCATCTGGGCATGATTTTCCTTGTAAACATGGAAGCAGGCTTCTTGACGCCGCCTGTGGGCTTAAACCTTTTTTTGGCAAGCTACCGCTTCAAAAAACCTTTCGTAGAAATATGCCGCCATGTAGCGCCGTTCCTTTTGATACAACTGCTTGTCGTTCTTGCGACAACCTATATTCCGCGGATTTCACTTGCCTTTGTAAATCTTTTCTAACCCCCCCCCCCCCCGGGGAAAACATTCATTCAGGAACGATCGGGGGGGGGGGGGGTGAACGAATTTTAAAAATTATTGTGTAAAAGCGTATAGCCGCTAAAACGCGACGCGGCGGACCACCGTGTCCAGGCATTCGAAGCAGTAGCGCGTTTTCGGCAGGGATTGCAGGAATAGCGAGCCGTAACGCTTGCGTAGCAGGCGGCTGTCCAGTATAACGACAGCGCCGGAATCGTCAGTGCGGCGGATGAGTCTTCCGAAGCCCTGCCGGAATTTCATGATCGCTTCGGGCACGGACAGATCCATAAACGGGCTGCCGCCGAGCCTTTCTATGTTTTCGGAACGCGCCTCGAAGATCGGATCGTTGGGGGATTTGAAGGGCAGGCGGCACATTACCACAAGGCGCAGTGTGCCGCCCGGGGCGTCCACCCCTTCCCAGAACGATTCGGCGGCGAATAGTACGCTGCTTTCGTCCTCGATAAAGGCGCGGAGCAGGCGGGAGCGGTCGTCGGCACCCTGCTTGAGGCAGCGTATGCCGAGCGCTTCCAGGCGGGGGGCGGCGTTCCTGTAGGCGGCGTTAAGGCTTTCGAACGATGTGAACAGCGCCAGCGCGGAACCGCCGGACGCTTCGGCGAGCCGGAATACCGCCTCGTCCACGAAATTCTGAAAGTCCCTGCCGTTGGGATCGGGCGCATCGGAGGGTACGGCGGTTAAAACCGCCCTTTCGTAGGGAAAGGGCGAGGGGAAGATGCCGTTTAACACGGGTTTAGCCGCGCCTTCCACGGTTTTTGCCATATCTATGCCTGTGCGGGACATCCAGTAGTTGAAGGAACCCGACAGGGTGAGCGTCGCCGAGACACAGATCACGGTCCTATTCGCCTCGAAAAGCGCTTCTTTCAGGTGTTCCGCTATGCTGACCGGTGCGGTGTTGAATAGCGCCCAGTCGCCGCCGTCCGCACGGACGGAATGCCGCCGCTCCACCCATACCGCTTCGAGGGGGTGGTCCCGGTACTCGATGAAAACCGAGCAGACGCCGCACAGTTTCTGTAGCCGCCGGAGCGCTGAACGCAGTTCCCATAGGAGGTCTTCGGATGCGGTCCGTTCCGCCTGATTTTCTTCCACCGTTTCGACGAGTGCGGACGCCTTGCCGGTGAATCGGAGCAACAGGCGGCGTGTTTTTTCGATGTACGGAAGCAGGCGTTCGGTGA
This sequence comes from Spirochaetaceae bacterium, assembly GCA_031278295.1. Lineage (GTDB taxonomy): Bacteria > Spirochaetota > Spirochaetia > Treponematales > Breznakiellaceae > JAIRMY01. Next base: position 6,932 of record JAITKQ010000106.1, read on the forward strand.
TCAAGCGATCCCGCGCCGGCACAAGGCGGAATACGCCTTCGCCGCAGAGATCGAGCGCCTGACGGTTCAACTCCTCCGCGGCTTCGTAAATCTTTTCCGTTTCGGCCTGCCAATCGCCGCCATCCTCCCCGGAGGGGAGGATGGCGGCGAGCCGGACAAGAAGCCCGCTTTTCCGTGCGCCGCGCTGGCGGAAAAGACGCGCCAGCCGGCGAAAAAGGCCCGGGCTTGAAAACTGTCCGGTAAAGAAGCTGGTGGCGGAATTCTCGGTTTTATGCGCCTCGTCGATGATTACGCGCCGGTATGGGGGCAGCACCACCGTGCTGCCGTAGCCCGCCCCGTCCCGCCGCGCCGCAAGGTCGGCGAACAGCAGGTGGTGGTTTACGACAAGGATCCGCGCGTCCGCCGCCTCGCGCCGGAGTCTCATCACGAAACAGTCCTCCCGCGCGTAGCAACGTAGCCCCATGCAGTTGTCCGCGTCCGAACAGACCCGTGACCAGAGCGATTCCTGGGGCGCGAACGGCAGATCGGAACGCGAACCGGTACCGGTAGCGGACGTCCATTCGACGATGGCCCGGAACTCCGCCTCCTCTGTGGCAAAATCGAGGTCAAGCTGGCTCTGATTCAGCATATCGTTAAGCCGCCTGCGGCAAAGGTAGTTTCCCCTGCCTTTTACAAGCACCGCTTTTACCCGCTTTGGAAGCGCGGAATTGACGAGCGGTATGTCTTTTTCAAACAACTGCTGCTGTAGCGTTATCGTGGCGGTGGAGATCACGACGCGCTCGTTGTTAAGGGAGGCAAAACTCAATGCGGGCATAAGGTACGCGAAAGATTTTCCTACGCCGGTACCCGCCTCCGCAAGGGCCAGGCTGTCCTCGTTAAAGGCGCGTACGATAAGGCGCATCAGGTCAAGCTGGGGTGCGCGGTTTTCGTAGGCGGGCAAGCGTTTCGCTATCGCGCCGCCTTCCTCAAGCTGGGCTATTATGGAGGCGGCCTGTAGCCTGACCGTATTCTTTCCGCGCACAGGTTCGGCGATCACGTAAACCGCGCTCACATCGTTGTCAACTATATAAGAGCCTATGCCGTCCTCCGCCGCCCGTGCCGCGATTAACAGGTCGTTATCGCTCGGCGAGAGGAAGCCTCCCGGATGGTTGTGAATCAGCACGTCCGGCATACCGCCTTCGTCCCCGTCCGGCCCGTATATAGCCGGAACCGCGCCATCGTTGCCGCGCGCCATCACCTTTACGGTACAGACGCGCCCCTCGCCATCCAGCCGGCCTGTGGCAAAAACCTCGTTCCCACCCGCGCCGCTTACCGCTTCGCGCAGATCACGCGCACATTCACATGTAAATCTTTTTTCGGCGCCCACGCTGCCGTCCGCCGCACCCTTCACTATTCCCCCTATCCCGTATGTTAACCCGCTTGATTGCCGGGCGGATAGATGGATAACGCCGATTTTCCCCGCGCGGCCTTGGGCGTGGGGGTACAGCCAGGATAAACGCATAGAAATTCCCATGTAGCTTGTAAGGTGATACACTCTCTTCCGGGAGGGAATATGGGGAAAAAGAGTGTCAAAATACAAGAAATCCGGGAATTGATGGCTGAATACGGGGTAACCTGTATTGAGCATGTGGATATCGAGTCGTTGCGGG
>JAITKQ010000152.1 GCA_031278295.1 Spirochaetaceae bacterium
CTGCCCATGAAAAGCGCGTTTTGCAGGGTGTTGATCTCGATGCCGTCCTTTTCCGTGAAGTTTGTACCGTTTATCGCGTTGTATAACTCCAGAAGCCTCTCCTTGTCGTTAAACAGGAGTGTGAATACGCTGTCCTTGTACTCGCGGTTTATGCCCATACCTGTAATCTACCATAAGGGCGGCGTATATTTCAATGCCCCCGGTGCCTGCCGCGACTTCCGCCTTCTTACCAGGAAAGCAATCCTATTTGGCGAATGACACGGACATCTACGACTCTACCCGCGTATGTTTGGCCGGACTGCTATTTTTTTATATTTTTTTGGGATAGATTAAAGTACGTTCATTTTTACGAAAACATTTAAGGAGATGTATGTATGGCAAGGACAGCGGAAACAAAAAGCACGGGCGACAGCAGGGCAAGTCTTGAAGACAAAAAAAAAGCGCTTGAGGTGGTCAGGCTACAGATTGAAAAACAGTTCGGCGCGGGCTCGCTGATAAAGCTGGGGACTCACGCAAACGCGGTAGGAATAGAGACAATCCCGACAGGATCGATACTTCTGGACGAGGCGCTGGGGATAGGCGGGTACCCGCGCGGGCGCATAATCGAGATTTTTGGGCCGGAATCGTCCGGCAAGACAACGCTGGCGCTTCACGCGGTGGCGGAAGCGCAAAAGATGGGCGGAATCTGCGCGTTTATCGACGCGGAGCATGCGCTGGACCCTGTTTATGCGAAGAATCTGGGCGTTGATATCGACAACCTTGAGGTTTCCCAGCCTGATTCGGGCGAGCAGGCGCTTGAAATAGCGGAAAGCCTTGTGCGTTCAGGCGCTGTGGACGTTATCGTTGTCGATTCCGTTGCCGCGCTTACCCCCCAGGCCGAGATTGAGGGGGACATGGGCGACGCCCACGTCGGGCTTCAGGCGCGGCTGATGAGTCAGGCCCTGCGGAAACTTACCGCGATAATCGGGAAATCGCGGACCGTCCTGATCTTCATCAACCAGATACGCATGAAGATAGGCGTAATGTTTGGAAACCCGGAGACGACGACCGGCGGAAACGCGCTCAAATTCTATGCTTCCGTGCGGCTTGACGTAAGGAAGCAGGAGACTATAGAGAAGGGCGGGGACGCGGACGCGGTGGGTAACCGCATAAAGGTCAAAGTGGTAAAAAACAAAGTTGCGCCGCCCTTTCGCAAGGTTGAGATGGAAATAATGTTTGGCAGAGGCGTTTCCGCGATAGGCAGCCTGCTGGACGCGGCCGTGAAGTACGAAATCATAGACAAAAAAGGCGCATGGTTCTCGTACGGCGAGGAAAAAATAGGGCAGGGCAGGGAAAACGCGAAGGAATACCTTGAAAAGGATCCCGGTTTTGCCGCCGAAATTGAAGCCAAGGTCAGAAAAATCATGTTTCCGGATAAAGGTACCGAAGATGCGGCGGCGAAAGCCAGGCCTTCAGGAACGCCTGCCCCTAAACCGGCTGACGCAAAAACGCCGCCCCCCCCTCCCCCCGGCGGAGAAACGGCCGCACCGCCGCCTGCGCGAAAGCCCGCGCCGGCAAAGCCTGCGGCGGCGCTAAAGTACCCGGTTGACCCTGAGTCCGTGGATGACGAAGGCTTGTTTTGAGCGGCATCAGGTGACGGCGTATGATACTTTCGGCTTCCGGCTGGCGTGATGTTTTTGCCGCGGACGGGGACGCGGAGAGCAGGCTTAAAGAAATTTCCGGCTTCCACGCCTCTGCCGCCGCTGCCGCGGCGGAGCTTTTTGCCGGTTTTGTCCGCGCGAAGAAGGGGGGCGGCGCGCCCCGCATCATCGTAGGGCTTGATACACGGCCAACCGGCGTGGCCATCGCGGAACCGGTGTTGGACGCGCTCCGCGCGAAGGGCTGCCGCATCCTGTTTTGCGGCGTCACGGCGGCGCCTGAGATAATGGCCTATGCCCGCTTCCTCGGCAAGACCGGCGGCGCGGACGGATTTATCTACATATCGGCGAGCCACAACCCTATCGGCTATAACGGCATAAAGTTCGGCCTTACGGACGGCGGCGTCCTTGGCGGCACGGACATGACCCGGCTGGGAGCGGAATTCCGTACACTTATCCCGCCGCGGGACTCTGCCCCCCAAATGCCCCTCGGCACAAAAACGGCGTTCTTTGCGAAAACCTTGAAAAAGGCCGTGAAGTACAAGAAGCGCGCACTGGCCGCGTACAGCCGTTTCAGCCTTGAAACGGCTGCGGGCGGGCAGGGAACGGTACTGGGCGAGTTAAAAAAAGCGATAAAGGCGGCACCGCTCGGAATCGCCGCCGATTTTAACGGTTCCGCCCGTGCCGTGAGCATTGACAAGGACTTTTTTAAGGGTTTTGGGATAAAATTCCGCGCGATCAACGGCAAGGCCGGCGAGATAGTCCACCAAATAGTGCCGGAAGGCGAGGCTTTGAAGCCGTGCCGTGATTTTTTGGAGCAGCTTAGGCGCGACGATCCGGATTTTCTGTTCGCGTACGTACCGGACTGCGACGGAGACCGTGGGAACATCGTGTTTTTTGACGAAAATGCCGGCCGTGTCCGCCGGCTGGAGGCGCAGGAGGTGTTTGCGCTTGCCTGTCTTGCCGAACTTTGCCAGCTTGTCTGGATAGGCTCTCCGCATGTTGACGAAAACGGCAGCCTTTGGAATACCGCCATCGCGGTAAACGACGCGACCTCGATGCGTATAGACAGGATAGCGCGGGCCTTCGGGGCAAGGGTTTTTCGCGCCGAAACCGGCGAGGCCAACGTGGTCATGTTGGGACGGCTGCTCCGTGTCGAAGGCTGGACCGTACCGGTAATGGGAGAGGGCGCGGCCGGCGGTAGCATAGTCCATCCTTCCGCCGTGCGGGACCCGCTTCAAACCGTGTTCGCGCTGCTAAAACTGCTTCGCATACGCTCACAGGCGGGGAAAAAGGGCTTTTTTGAACTGTGGTGTGAACGGAGCGGCTGTAAAAAACCGTATTCAAACGATTTTACGCTGTCAAACATAATCGCAAGCCTCCCCGCCTTTACCACAACGAGCGCCTATTCGAAGTATGCCCGTATGCAAACCGTCAGCGTCAACCAGTCTACCATTAAAAAACGCTACCAAAAAGTGTTCGCAAGGGAATGGGAAAAACGAAAGAGGCGTCTTTACTACAAATGGGGCATCTCAGACTGGGAATCCCGCGCCTACAACGGCAGCAAAGAACGACGCCACATCAAAAAATTTGAGATGGCGGGCAAAGGCGGCTTACGCATCGTGTTCAAAAACAAAAGCGGCGTGGATTGCGCCTCAATCTGGATGCGCGGTTCAGGTACGGAACCGGTCTTCCGTGTGATGGCGGACATAGAAGGCGCGAATATTGCCCTGCATGATGAGCTTCTGGCCTGGCAGCGCGGCATGGTTTTGGAGATACTATCTTAAAACAACACGGCCCCATCTTTTAAGCGCCGGTGTGGAATGTGACGGTGATTTAACTTGAAAACAGCTTTTTTTTCGTTTACAGACCGCGGGGCGCGGCTTAAAGCCCGCCTATATTCCCATCTTTCGGATCGAGGGCATCAGGTTTTTGAGCCACAGCCGGGCTTGAGCCTTAAGGAAGAGGCCGCCGCCGCGTTTCGCGGGGCGGACGCGCTGCTCTTTGTAGGCGCAGCCGGTATAGCGGTGCGCTTGATCGCGCCTTTTGTACATTCAAAACTCAGCGACCCGGCTGTTATCGTGCTTGACGAGTCGGGCAGGTGGGTAATCCCGCTTCTGGGCGGCCATATAGGGGGCGGAAACGAGCTCGCGCTGGAACTTGCGGCCTTCCTGGGGGCGGAGGCTGTGATAACGACGGCGACGGACATACACGGAGTCTTTGCGGTGGACCTCTGGGCGGGCAAACAGGATTTGGCGATAAGCTCCATGGAAAAGGCAAAAAGGGTCTCGGCGACGCTGCTTAAAGGCGGCGAGGTGCGGCTGCTATCGGACTATCCGATCGAAGGGCGCCCCCCAGCCGGCATCGTTTACGGACAGGGCGGCGGGGACGGGTTCGGGATACTCGTTTCTATGAGGCGTCTTGACGGCGGGACGGCCATGTTGCAGCTTATTCCGCGCCGCGTCTATGTCGGGATAGGCTGCCGTAAAGGCGTCGGGGAGGCGGCGATAGCGGAGCTTTTTGATCACAC
>JAITKQ010000158.1 GCA_031278295.1 Spirochaetaceae bacterium
AAGATACCCCGCCGCAAACTTGTTTGCGACTTCAGGGCGGGGAGGTTCATTATATTCCACCCAAGTTTAGCCCAAATTGCACATAACGTTCCGGCTGTTGGCGACGTTTTTGCAGCCCGAATAAGCAAATGCGTAGCATTTGCAGGGCGGACAAAATGTGCCGGAGGTTTTGCGTGGGAATGAGCGTAGCGGAATGACCTAGCCAAAACGTAGGCCGAGCCGCTACTGCTCGGCGCTATTTTAATGTGAAATTTTAATGTGAATTTAAACAAAGTTGACATGTCAACTTTGTTTACACATTTGCGTAATGAAATGAGGTCTCTCCCTAAGTCAACAATGATGCGCCAACTCTCGTTGGCCGCCATTTATGTTGGCGCGGAGTCAAGTTAACCGGTATTGCCCCCGGCAATTTTACATTCACCGGTCTATCATTGCCGAAAGAGCCGTCGTGCACGGAACGCGCAAGGGATTGGAGGGGCGGGTAGCGTTCGCGTAGCGAATGGAGAGGCAACACAAGGGGCTTGCCTGGCGGAACCCCGCAAAGCCCGGTTTCCGGCACGAAGTGCCGGAAATGCGCCCGAATTACATGAAAAATTTTTATAAATGTAAAATTACTGTATTGCCCTGCCACCCCTTGTAATTGAATATTTAATATTGTTATAATAAACACTGGCTGTTGGTGTATGGTGGTGGCGATAGACGGGCCGGCCGGCTCCGGCAAGAGTACGATAGCGGAACTTTTGGCGCGGCGTCTGGAACTAAAGGACGGCAGGCGTTTTGTATACATAAATTCCGGTAAGCTGTACCGGGCCCTTACGTTGGCCTGTCAGAGGCAGGGCGTGGATGTGTCGGACAATGAGGCGGCTGTCGATGTCGCGCGGAGTGTCAGGCTTGAGTACAGGGACAGCACCGTGTTCCTGGACGGCGTTGACGTGGGTCCCTTGCTTCACGGCGATGAGATAGACCGCGCCGTATCGCGGCTGTCGTCAAACGTACCGGTGCGTCACATGGTAAACGCCTTGATCAAGGAGATGGCCCTGCGGCGCGATGTTATCGTGGAGGGCCGGGACATGACGACCGTTGTTTTTCCGGACGCGGAGGCGCGTTTTTACCTTGACGCTTCGGAGGATTCACGGGCGCGGCGGCGTTTTGGGCAGGGTATGTCCAGCCTCAGCCTTGAGGAAATACGGCGTTCGATAGCGGAACGTGATCGGATGGACAGAAATAAACCGGAAGGCAGCTTAAAGGTTGCCGGCGGTGTCACGTATATTGATACTTCATACTTGACGGTTAACGAAGTTTATGAGAGATTGGAAAAGATAATCAGGTTAAAAGGATAAGCCATGGGTCAGACGGAAGTGGAAATGGAAGTGGTGGAGGATAACCCTCTCGATGAAAATTCCCAAAAACAAATGCAGGAAGAGTATCTGAAAGTGCTTGAACGGTTGGAGGAAGGGCAACTTGTTACCGGCACGGTTATGCAGGTTACTGCGGATCAAGTCTTTGTGGATGTGAGCTACAAATCGGAAGGAAAGATTCCTATAGCGGAATTTGAGGAAATTCCAAAAATTGGCGATACCGTTCCGGTGATTCTCGAAAAAAAAGAGAACAAGTACGGTGAGGTGGTGGTTTCCAAGCAGAAAGCGGACTCAAAACTTGCATGGAAAGAGATAAAACAGGCTTTTGGCGAACATTTGCCGATAAGCGCCGTAGTCGAAAAGGCGGTAAAGGGCGGCTATGATGTACGTCTGGTAGGGGATGTTCACGCGTTTTTGCCGATAAGCCAGGCCGATGTCAAACGTATCGACAAGCCCGAAAGCATTATTGGCAAAACTTTTGATGTTTACATCGAACGTCTCTATTCCAACAGTAAGCCGAATTTGGTCGTGAACCGGAGGAAACTGCTGGAAGAAACGGTCGAAAACAAACGTGCGGAATTTTTTGCGACGGTGCCTGTCGGCAGCGAGATTGACGGGGTTGTCAAGTCGTTCACCGCCTTCGGCGCGTTTGTTGATTTGGGCGGTTTCGATGGTCTTCTCCATATCCACGACATGAGTTGGGGCCACGTGTTGCGTCCCAGAGATTTCGTTAAACGCGGCCAAAAAATAAAGGTAAAGATTATCAGGATAGACCCTGAGGAAAAACGTATAAATTTATCGCTAAAACATTTTACGGATGACCCTTGGGTGCATTTTGAAGATAAATACCATGTAAACGATGTGATCAAGGGCAGGGTTACCAAGCTGACCGATTTTGGCGCTTTCATAGAAATAGAAGAGGGCATCGAAGGCCTTGCGCATATATCCGAATTTTCATGGATCAAAAAGGTTCAAAAGCCGGAGGAAATTGTCTCTATCGGGGATGAGGTCGAATGCATGATTCTGGGCTACGATTTGCAGGCCGGGCGTGTCTCGCTGGGGCTCAAACAGGTCAAAACAAACCCGTGGGACGACCTGGCGGATCGCTACCCGGTGGGGGTGCGCCTTACCCGCAAGGTGGTGAAAATTACCAATGTCGGCGCTTTTGTGGAACTGGAAGAGGGCATAGACGGTTTTCTGCACATGGATGACTTTTCCTGGACAAAAAAGGTTAAAACTCCGGGTTTTGGGCTTAAAGTCGGCCAGGACATCGATGTTATCGTTCTGGCTTCCGACGCGAAAGACAAGAATGTCCGGCTTGGCGTAAAGCAGCTTACGGATGACCCTTGGCTTAGTTTTGCATCAACATATAAACCGGGCGACGTGGTAGAAGGCGAGGTTAGCTCCATCACGGATTTCGGCATTTTTATAAAGATTCCAGGCGATATTGAGGGGCTGATACACGTATCAAACCTTACCGATAAAAAAGAAGCCAACGCCGAAGAAACCCTTAAAAAGTATAAGCCGGGCGATAAGGTTCGCGCCGTTCTTATAGATGTACAGCCCGAAAGACGCAAGGCGGCTTTTTCCGTCCGTGACTATAAGAAAAAGACCCAACGCGACGAAATTTCCCGCTATATGGCCGCAGAGGACCATGACGGTTCAAAATTCACGCTCGGCGATATGATTAATTCCCGCAACTCGTAGCCCCGCAGCCGCCGGGGGGCGGGGAGCCTTTTTTTTTTAATTCAATTCCACATTCATACTTGTTTTTGCGGACGTAAAAAAGGCGGGCGGGGCGGGCCCCTGCGCCCGCCCCGCCCGCCGTCCGGCAGTTTGCGCTTACCTTACATCGAGGCCGCGGTTTTGTACCCGTTAAATTCGGCGTCCGTTACGAAGCGTCCTAACAAGGCTATGTCCGCGTTGCTGCGGGCACGGCTTAGCTCACCGCCGTCACCGTCAACAAGTATTGCGGTGGGTGTGGACATGATGTTCCTGCGGGCCGCTTCCTCAAGGCCGTCCTCGCTTGCCGTGTCTATCGTATCAACAGGTATGCCAAGCTTTTTGGCCGCGGCTTTCGCGCCCGGACAAGCCGGGCATCCGGGTCGTACAAACAACAAAATGCGCGGCCCGGCCTGCTTGAATGTTCCGGTTTTCTCAAAGACGGCACCGGACACTGTATCTGCGGGGGCCGCGCTCACGATGCGGGGAAGGCAGCTTTCAAGATGCCCCGAAGCTGTTTCCATGTCGTAGAGACGGCGTTCGCCATACTCCTCACGTTTGCCCTTGTTCCAGTTACGAACGGAGCGGTAGTAACCCACGATCCGGCTGTAAACCTCGGCAGGCGCGCCTTCCACGTGTGAAAGCTCCTCCTTCGCCTGCTCCAAATCCTTTTCGATTTCCTCAAGTTTTCTCATAAACTTCTCCTAAAATATAAAGATGGCCGCTTTTTCAGCCGGCCTTCAGAACTGTTTCACGCTCGGTTTCCAGTTCCGCGATACGGTCGCGCAGGGCGTCCTCACGTTCCGCCCTGCACTTGGGGCAGGTAAAATGCTCACCCTTTAGGTAACCGTGTACGGGGCAAACCGAAAATGTCGGCGATACGGTAAAGTACGGAATTTTATAATTCCGCGACATGGCCTTTACCAAATCGCGGCAGGCGCGCCAGTCGTCCACCGCTTCACCCAGAAAGGCGTGGAAGACCGTACCGCCCGTGTAGGCGCGCTGTAACTTTTCCTGTAGGTCCAGCGCGTCGAAAATGTCCTCGGTCTGCATGACGGGCAGTTGGGTAGAGTTCGTGTAGTAAGGTTCGTTTTCGCCCGCCGTGATGATATTCGGGTAGCGCGTCTTGTCGTGTTTGGCAAGCCGGTAGGAGGTGGACTCGGCGGGCGTCGCCTCAAGGTTGAAAAGATCGCCCGTTTCCTCCTGAAAGTCGGACAGTTTGTTACGCATGAATTCAAGGACTCTGAGCGCGAGGCCGCGCCCCTCGTCTGTGGCGATGCCAAGATCCCGCCCCAGGAAATTCAGCAGGCACTCGTTCATCCCGACAATCCCTATCGTGTTAAAATGGTTGTTCAGTGTGCCAAGGTAGCGCTTTGTATAGGGAAAAAGCCCCGATTCCAGCAGGTTATTGACCATCTTACGTTTTATAACCAGCGATTCTTTGGCAAGCGTCATTAGGCCAAGCAGCCTGTCGAAAAATTCACCCTCGGTTTTTGAAAGATAGCCGATGCGTGGCAGGTTGATCGTGACAACGCCGAGGGAACCGGTCAGTTCGTCCGAGCCAAACAGCCCGCCTCCGCGCTTCCGCAGTTCACGCTTGTCAAGCTGGAGTCTACAGCACATCGAGCGGACATCGCCCGGATTTAGGTCCGAATTCACAAAATTCTGGAAGTAAGGCGTACCGTAGCGCGCGGTCATCTCGAAGAGGAGACGCGCGTTCTCGCTGTCCCAGTCAAAATCGGATGTGATGTTGTACGTGGGGATCGGGTATTGAAAGCCGCGCCCTTCCGCGTCGCCTTCAAGCATCAACTCGATGAAGAGCCTGTTGACTCTGTCCATTTCCGGCTTGCAGTCATCGTAGGTAAAGTCAAGCTCCTTGCCGCCGACGACGGCCTTCACGCCGTGCAGGTCGTCCGGCACGGTCCAGTCCAGCGTGATGTTTGTAAACGGCGCCTGGCTACCCCAGCGGCTCGGCGTATTTACGCCAAATACAAAACTTTGAAGGCACTGTTTGACATCCGTATCGCTCATGCCGTCCGCTTTGACAAACGGGGCTATGTAGGTATCGAAGGAACTGAATGCCTGGGCCCCTGCCCATTCGTTTTGCAGGCAACCCAGAAAATTTACCGCCTGCTGCATCAGCGTAGAAAGATGCTTTGCGGGCCTGCTTGTTATCTTGTCCGGCACCCCGCCCAGGCCTTCTTTGATAAGTTGCCTGAGGGACCAACCCGCGCAGTAGCCGGAAAACATCGACAGATCATGCAGGTGGAAATCCGCATTCCGGTGGGCGTCCGCAATCTCCGGGGTATAGACGTTTTTAAGCCAGTAGTTTGCCGTGATACGTCCGGAATTGTGCAGGATGAGGCCGCCCAGCGAGTAGTTGACGTTGGCATTTTCATTTACCCGCCAGTCAGACTGCTTCAGGTAGCCTTCCATAGTCTCGTCAATGCTGATCATCAACTTTTTTGTGTCGCGTATCGCGTCGTGTTTGGCGCGGTACAGGATGTACGACTTGGCGACGGCGGTTTCTTTGGCCTCGATCAGGGCGTTTTCGACCAAATCCTGAATCTCTTCGATCGCCGGAATCGATTTTTCATGTCTGGAGGCCATCATCTCCCCGATCATCACTTCGACGCGGGCCGTAATCGCCTCAATCTTTTTATCATCTGTTCCGCCGCCCTGCGGGACATCCGTATTCGCGCGGCGCCCTTGGTTTCTTGCGGCGACGGCTGTGAACGCCTTGGAAATGGCGTTTTTAATTTTTGACCGGTCGTATGGTTTTACCTCACCTGACCGCTTTACCACGTTTTTTATCACTTTTCTCCCCCAGTTTTCTGATTTCCTGAATAAACTCGTCAAGGTTTTCAAAACGGCGGCATACGGACGCGAATCTTATGTAAGCCACCTTGTCGAGCTGTCCCAATTTTTCCAGCGTCATTTCGCCTATGATGTTTGTCGCGACTTCACGATCCAAACCGGCGGAAATGGCGGACTGATCCTCAATTTCGTTGACAAGCCGTTCAATGTCCATCCGCGACACAGGCCGCTTCTGGATCGCCCGTTCCAAACCCGCCTCGATCTTGTTACGGTCGAAAGGCTCACGCCTGCCGTCCCGCTTTATCACCATGAGCGGTTTTTCTTCTATCCGTTCATAGCTGGTAAAACGTCCGCCGCAGGCCGTGCATACCCTGCGGCGTCTGACGGCGTCACCGTTGGCAAGCGTTCTGGATTCAAGAACTTTATCTTCGATGTTACCGCAATAGGGACACCGCAAATTTGCCTCCCGAATTCATTTTATCCACAACGGAGACTGCTACCCCCGCCTATCCTTCCTTGGGGGCAGCTTCCCCGCCCTTCCTTGGGGACTGCCCGCCTATCCTTCCTTGGGGACTGCTCCCCCGCCCGCCCTTCTTGGGGGCTACTCCCCCGCCTGTCTTTCCTTGCCCGCCCTTCCTTGGGGGCTGCCTTGCTCGATCGGGAGGCGGTCGAAACCGGTAGAAGGCTTGAAATACCGCGCCGCAAACTTATTCACGCTTTTGCCGCGCGGGACTTTATTATTTATATATAGCGTTTTATTTTTATATAATCAATATAGTACGCTAGGTATTGTGTGTCAATAGGGCACGTAGGGAATACGTTTTTTTAGGCGGTGTGGTTTCGGCCCCGTTCCCGAGGGACTTTTACGCACCCGTCCGCCGCTGTGGCGGGCGGGCGGGTTGATCTTGAAAACCGTCCGCACTATACTTAAAAGATCGGGAGCGGTGTCCGAGTGGTTGAAGGAGACGGTCTTGAAAACCGCTGAGCCGCAAGGTTCCGGGGGTTCGAATCCCCCCTGCTCCGAAAATCCACAATGAAACGCAGATTCATGTTCACGGCGTAACGGCCGCCCGTCCGCTGACGCGGTAAACCAAATCCCCGTAAACAGCGTATACCCAAACGCGGTGGAAATGAACCCTCGCCGGGCAGAACATATTTTCTTTCCTTTTTTGTATTTTAAAATGTTCAAAAGTACATTGCACATAACGGGGTGGAGTCCAAGGGCCGCCCGGCGGCGGCAGACCCGCTTTGCGGGTCTGCGCGTAAATAGGCCTGTTATGTGCCGGTTTGGGCATTTTACAATTTATTCTATAAAGCAATTTATTAATTTTAATTGTTCAACATTTTCATAATGTTTTGTATTATATTGTTTTTAATTACAATTGCGGCAATAAATACATCAGCATCCCCTATCGTCTTACCTTTTTTTCTTAAATTTGTATATAAATCCGATGCTATATTTATAACATCATCATCGATGGTAAATATAACTACATCTTCCAGAAATTCTTTGAATGGCCTTTCCTTCCTTTTATTATTCCTCCATATGAATCCCTTAAGTATTTCATAAATAGTTATTACTGTTGTGCATATTTCTTCCTCAGAGTCAACTGCTTCCAATAATTTTTCTTTTATTGTTTGCAATAAAGCATCCCCGCCATGAATGGCGGGGTATTGAAGATTTCTCCTTGAAATCTTGCGTATGTGGGGGAACAAATCCCCCACACCCCCAGTTTTGCGCCCTAAAGGGCGGGGAATTA
>JAITKQ010000195.1 GCA_031278295.1 Spirochaetaceae bacterium
TTCTTCGAAAAATCTGCCGTTGGAGCCTTTCCCAAAACGCGCGGAGCGGCAGTTTTGGGAAAGATGCCTTTAGACCGCTTTTCGAAAGCTTTTCTCAAAACTAACCCGAACGTAAGTTCGCTGAACGTAAGTTCAGCGTTTTGGGAAAAGCTCGTTGGATAGGAAATTATTAATACTGCGCGGTTTCATACCCCGCCAACTATGTGTTGGTAAAAAATTCGCCCTGAAGGGCGGGGTATCTAGGATTGTTGTTTGAAATATTAGAACAATTCCAATTGCTTTTTCTGAATTTGTTTATATTGTCTTTCCATGCCTTGTAATTTTACATAATTTGATATTACTTCCTCATTCCCATACTTGCTTACCATGCTTACAAAATATCCATCACTCCAAAATTCCCCTCCCCATAACTGCCTCTTTACTTCTGGATGTTCCTCGAATACTTTCCTTGATATGATGCCCTTTATCGTTGTTACTATTTTTGTCGGACTATATACGGGTATCGATTGCACAAGAAAATGCACATTATATCCTTCTGTCCCTATTTCAAGAAATTTTATTTCATACCTTTTGCTTATTTCTTCGCAAGTTTCTTTTATTGTTTTATCTACTTCTTCACTGATTACTACCCTTCTATACTTCTCAGGGCAAACTATGTGGTACAATAATACCGAAACATTGTGTGATTTGCGTATGAATTCACTCATCCTTCCAGTTTATCATGTTTTGAGTGAAAATTTAACCGCCCTAAAGGGCGGGGAATTAAACCCCAAGAGATTAAAGCAAATTATGACGTGCTGGTCGGCATATCGGCAAGATATTTTTCAAAACGAGGAGATGTTTTTGCGGATTGTGCACGTTCGGCATATTTTTCTGCGTTACATTCCTTGTCTCCCGAAATTGCTGTAAGTGTTAGCAATGCTGTCTTGTCAGCATCAAACCGTGCCGCTCTTGCCCGTGTTCCTAACGATTCACGGTATAACATTTTTACCACTCCATACGCTGCCGGCGGCGGCGGACTTTAGGGCGGCCGCACCAGCGAAACCCTGACTGTCGAGGTGAGAAGCCGCTTGCAGTTGGTTCCATTGCGGCAGTAGCGGTAATTTTGTTTCATTTGCCCGCGCGGAACACAGAGTTTTGCCGTTCTTTTTCAGGTTGTCTGTTCGTAAGGTCTGCTGGAGAGGTAACGCAACGGGTGTCTTCGCCACGCAAGCGTGGCGGTCACCTTTTTCCCGGATAATTTTTTATCGAAAAAAATGGTGTCCGACACCTTCCCGCCGCCGCCGCTGGTAAAACCATGCGATGATTGTTAAAATGAATCATGTTACGATGTTTTGTCCTTGCCTGTCTCGCTCTGCTTCTTCCGGCGGCGGTCCTGCCGGCGCAGGATGATGATCAAGTGGAGAGCGCCGGTGAAAATTCCGGCGGGGGCGCTTTTATATTTCCGGTACACATCCTGCCGCAAACCGCGGCGGGGGGGCGAATCGAATGGCGGCCCGACTGGCCGGCGGATATACCGGTTGACACGTTTGATATTCTGAACGACGACGGGGCGCGCCGCGTTTCAGCGGTAACCTTGAGCGGCAAAGAAATAATTTTAACGGCGCGCCGGGACGGGCGGGGGGTTTTTACCGAGTTTCCCGTCTTTTTGAACGGCGGCTTTTATCAATTCGGCACAAAATTCGATTCGGAGGGCAAGATCCGCGGCTTCACGACGGGCGGCGAGGACCAGATGGAAATCGAATTCCTTGCCTTTGGGAATCAGGGCGGGGAGCCTTCACTTGCCCGGATTCATGACGGGGAATCGTGGTTTTTCGCGTCAATCCTGTACCGAAACGGGCTGATCCTTGAAACATGGTACGATGTTGACGGGAATCCGCTTGCCGTTTTTACGGTGGAGTTGGACGGGGCCCGTCCAAAGTCGTACCGGAGCGTGTTTCAGGCCGCCCCCGATTCGGAAAATACGGACGATGCTGAAGACGGAGCGCGGCCCGCCGTCAGCGAAAGCCGCTTTTACTTTGACAGCATGGGGAATACGACGCGGATAGACAGGGACGGCGGCGTTTTTGAGGCGCTGTACAAGGGCTCGGTTCCGCGCTACTGGAAAGGTCCTGAACCGGGCCGCCTCGCGCTACAGTGGGACGGGCAGGGGCGGCTCGTACGCATGACCGGTTTCGCGGGGGACGACGCGCCGCTTGATTACCGCTATGAATACGAATTTGACGGACAGGGCGCATGGACGGAACGCCGCGAGGTACGGATGACGCCGGGACTTGGCGTACTGCTACCGGCGCGGGGCGATTCCTTTAGCCGTTCGCTTGAATACCGGTAGCGTAATGGAACAGGAGAGCGAGGACTGGCGGGACGCGCTTTACCGTAAAATCTTTGACGATGAGTACCGCGGCCTTGAACGCCGCTTAGCGTCCGACAAGAGTTGCGGCGTGGGCGACTTGAGCGGTATGCTGCGGCGCTTTTACGAGATGGAAGGCTCCGACTGGCTTGGCCGCGGCGAGGTACAGAACC
The DNA here is from genome assembly GCA_031278295.1 of Spirochaetaceae bacterium. Lineage (GTDB taxonomy): Bacteria > Spirochaetota > Spirochaetia > Treponematales > Breznakiellaceae > JAIRMY01. Next base: position 2,524 of record JAITKQ010000195.1, read on the forward strand.
TTACGCTGTCCGCGACCATTGCGGCCTATGAAAGTTTTATAGAAAAGCTGCGGCAATCCGGACCGGCAAAATGAGGGTAAAGGCCGGCATAAACGTATGGAATTACGACAGACGGTGACGTTTGCGCGGAATTGGTCCGCTAAAATCCGCGCCAGGCTGCCTTAATCCGTGAAACCTGTAGGCTGCGCGTTTATGCCGGTAGACGGAACTTCCCGCCGGGGGGGGGGGGGGGTACGGGGGCGGCGTCCCTGTAGAGGGGGTAGCCGGAGACCTGCGGGCTCCGGCGCAGGGGGAGACTTCCCCCTCCCCTGACTTGCCGGCACCGGGCCGATCCTGTCGCTTGAATATGTGAGGGTGAGATGTGAATGAAAGACTCGAAACGTTTTTGAAACGCTACGATGAGCTAAACCGGCTGGTTGAGGATCCGTCCCTGGTAAATGATCAGGGCAGGTACCGCGAAACGATGAAGGAGTATTCGCGCCTTGCGGAAATCGCGGACAGCCAAAACGAGATAGAAAGACTTGCCGCGCAGCTTGCCGAAACAAAGGTCATCGTCCATGAAGAGGACGGTGATATGAAGGAGCTTGCGAAGGAAGAGCTAAACGATCTCCAGGCGCGTTTGGACGCGGCGCGTGAAAGGCAAAAGCTGCTTTTGATACCGCCCGACCCGCTTGACGGGAAAAACATCATTATGGAGATACGCGCCGGGACAGGCGGGGAGGAGGCCGCGCTGTTTGTGGCCGATCTATTCCGTATGTACTCCCGTTTTGCCGAGACGAAGGGCTGGAAGTTTGAAATAATGAACCTGAACGAAACGGAACTTGGCGGTTACAAAGAGATCATCTTTTCGATAAGCGGCGGCAACGTGTACGAAAATCTTCGTTACGAATCGGGCGCCCACCGCGTGCAGCGCGTTCCGGTAACCGAATCGTCCGGGCGCATCCACACCTCGGCGGTTACCGTCGCCGTGCTGCCGGAAGCGGACGAAACGGAGATTAACATTAAACCTGAGGAGCTGCGTATCGACGTGATGCGGGCCGGGGGCCCGGGCGGGCAGTGCGTAAACAAGACGGACAGCGCGGTGCGGATAACCCACCTGCCGTCCGGCCTTACGGTGCATTGTCAGGACGAAAAGAGCCAGATAAAAAACAAGGCAAAGGCGATGCGTATACTGCGCGCCCGCGTCTACGAGATGGAGGAGGCGAAAGCGCATGCGGAACGTTCCGAAGCGCGGAAGAACCAGGTGGGATCGGGAGACCGCTCGGAGCGTATCCGCACCTACAACTTTCCCCAAAACCGCTTAACGGACCACAGGGTGAACCTTACGCTTTACAAACTCGATCTTGTCATGCAGGGGGATGCGGCGGAATTGTTCGACGCGCTAAAACTGTCCGCCCGCGAGGAAGAGCGGCCCGGCCTGCCATAGTCCGGGGGGGGGGGGGCCGATCAAACAGGGGCCGGACACTTAGGGAAACGCTGATTAACTTGACGCTAATCGCGTTTCCCTAATAGAGTTGTTCAGAAACCTCGGTTTCTGAACAACTTCCGCTGAAAAAAAGGCAAAATGCTTTGCATTTTGCAAGACTTGTTCAAGAACCCGTGGGCTTTTGCCCACATTCAAATAGGTTCTTGAACAAGTC
>JAITKQ010000018.1 GCA_031278295.1 Spirochaetaceae bacterium
TTCAGAAACTGAGGTTTCTGAACAACTCTATTTCATTACGCAAATGTGTCAACAAAGTTGACATTCGCATTAAAGTAGCACCGATTTATGCGCATTCGCATAAATCAGTGCTTCCTTAGCAAAGCCATGCGTTTACCCTGTACCCCGCAACGCGCGGCCTTGACAGTCCCGGGTCAAACTGATAGGTTTAATGTACCTCCTTGGGGGTGTAGCTCAGTTGGCTAGAGCGTGTGAATGGCATTCACAAGGTCAGGGGTTCAATTCCCCTCACCTCCAAAAATCGGTATTTTAGTTTTATGGGTATGAACGAAACCCCTTCGGGGGAACGGGTACATATTGGTTTTTTCGGCAGGCGGAACGCGGGTAAATCCAGCCTTGTGAACGCGGTTACCGGCCAGGACCTTGCCGTTGTCTCCGACGTGAAGGGGACGACGACAGACCCCGTGCATAAGGCGATGGAACTCTTGCCGCTGGGGCCCGTGCTGATAATAGATACCCCCGGCATAGACGACGAGGGGGCGCTAGGGGAGTTGCGTGTCCGCAAGTCCAAGCAGGTCTTGAACAAGACGGATGTCGCCGTGCTTGTGGTGGACGCTTCCCTCGGCAGGAGCGCGGCGGATAACGAGCTTATCGGCATATTCCGGCAAAAAAATGTACCGTACATAATCGCCTACAACAAAAGTGATCTCGTGGATGCCGTCGCCTACGGCGGCAACGAAATTTATGTCAGCGCGATCGACAAAACGAACATCGAAGAGTTGAAAAACCGTATAGCGGTACTGGCGAAAACCGAAGAGACAAAGTTGCGGATAGTCGGCGACCTTATCGATCCGTCCGATTTTGTCGTGCTGGTTGTTCCGGTGGACAAGGCCGCTCCCAAAGGACGCCTGATCCTGCCGCAGCAGCAAACGATACGGGATATTTTGGAGGCCGATGCCGCCGCCATCGTGGTAAAAGAATTTGAACTGAGGGATACGCTCACATTCCTTGGCAAAAAACCACGCCTTGTCATCACGGACAGTCAGGTTTTTGCCAAAGTTTCCGCCGATACGCCGGCGGATATACCGCTCACATCGTTTTCCATACTTTTCGCCCGGTACAAGGGCTTTCTGGAGCAGGCGGTTCACGGTACGGCGGTACTGGACAGGCTTGAAGACGGAGACCGCATCCTTGTCTGCGAGGGCTGTACCCACCACAGGCAGTGCGATGACATAGGTACAGTCAAGCTGCCCCGCTGGGTACGCAACTTTACCGGCAGGCGGACGGAGTTTGACTTCACCGCCGGCGGCGCTTTCCCCGATGACCTTTCGCCCTACAGCCTTGTTTTGCACTGCGGCGGCTGTATGCTGAACGAGCGGGAAATGCGCTACCGCCAAAAATGCGCCGCCGACCAAAACATACCGTTTACCAATTACGGCACGGCAATAGCTCATATTCAGGGAATCCTGAAACGGAGCATAGCCATGTTCCCAAACATAAGCCCCCCTAATGAAGGGTGAGGGGTTTGTCTCAGGTCGGGTGGCCGGAAGCGCCCACCGGTGCAATTTCGGCCAGAAGCCTGTCTATATCGCTGATAAATGTTTTGGCGTGAATCGTTTTTTTCTTTTCAAGCAAGCGTCCGAGCAGGGTGAAGGCCTCTGCCAGCAACCCGCCTGCCCTGCCGGGCAGGCGGAGGCGCGGGCTTACCGTTACGCGGGACAGCATGACAAGCCCTTCCACCGCCGAGGCCTTGCCCATGCCCTGTAGCAGGGCGCCCTCCGTCAACCGGAATACCCCCACCCTGAATATGATCCGTCCGTAAGGCGCCAGCGCGTTGAAAAAAACGATTAACGCAAAAAAAACAAATGTAAAAAGGATGTTCCCCGCCTTCCCCGTAACGAAGGCGGCAAGTAAAAAAACGAGGAACAGCGCGAGCCTTATCAGCGGGGAAGCGGCAAAAAGCATCACGGCGGACAGCAGCAGGCCCGCGGCAAAGAGCGGCGCCGGCGGGAGCCTGTCCGTATCCAGCAGCGGAACTTTTCCGCTGCCGGTGCCGGACTCCGCCGCGCCGGATTCCGCAGGAGCGGGCTCCGCTCCTGCGGAGTTAGCCGCATAGTCGCTGTTTTCGGCGGGTATTCCGTTGTACCAGCGTGACTTTGCGGTAAAATGCTGGCAGAAAAGCCCAAGCGCGCCCCCGCTGACCAAACCCGTCGCAAGAAGAGGCGGCGCGATGTAGATCGCGCCCGGCCCCAAGAAAAAGAAACGGGCAAGGGCGATCTGTGTGATGTTTGAAACAAGCGCCCCTGTTATGCTGATGCCGGTAAGCCCCATATACTTTTCGGGGACAGCCCGGCGCAGCAGGTACATTGCCGAGGCGGAAAGCGCCGTACCTGACAGTGAAAGCAAAAATATGTACGAAAACAGGGTTCCGGAAATGAAGGCCTGACCAAGAATTTTTACAAAAACCAACGGAAAAAATGAATACGGCGGCAGCCCGAGTGCGATCAAAAGCGGTGCGTTGGCCAAGCCGAGCCGTATAAAGGGCAGGGGTTTGGGAATCATGTACTCAAGCGTAGAAAGGAAGAGGCTGAACGCGGCGAGCGCGGGCAACCTGCGGGCACCGGCGTCCGTCACGGTTTTGGCCGCCTCACCATGTAAGGCCGTCAACGGCGGGGGCGTCCTCCGTCCCGGAGGACGCCCCGCCGCCAACGCTGATCACTACCTGGTTTGGTAGGCAGGCGGTCCACTGGCCGCGCCGCCCGATCGGCGGCGCGGCCACACAGGTTTGCCCGCGGCACGGCGATGAGACGACGCGGGCCTCGCCGCCGCTTATCCGTACAAGCGTATCGCCGAGCGGACCCGGCACAACAACAGTTTCCGCCGAGTCCAAGGGGTAAAGCCAGTTCCCGTAAGGCCCGCTCACGCTTAGGCGCGCCGCCCCGTTTAGCCCCGCCCCTCCGTAAACAAAAAAAAACGAAACGGCAAAAAACGCCAAGCCTAGATAAAAAACCAGATAATCCAGTATTTTAAGGTGTACGCACGGAAACTTCCACGGGAAGGAGGCGGGCGTTACGTTCCGCGACGGCTTTTTGTTAGACGCCAAGGACGGCTGTGACACCGGGTATCTTTTCTTTCAGGTAGTTTTCGATACCGTTTTTCAGCGTCATCTGCGCGTGGGGGCAGCAACCGCAGGCCCCGGTCAGCTTTAGCGATACTGTCCCGTCCTCGCCAAGCGATACAAATTCCACATCGCCGCCGTCCGCCTGCAATGAAGGTCTGACATTGTCGAGCGCTATTTTGATCTGTTCTTCCATAAAATCAGTCTCCTATGTTGAAAGTATACAAAATAAGGTATAAGCATACAAGCTATCCCCGGCCTGATTTCAGCTAGATTTTTGTTTCGGGCAACTATCCCTTTTCGGCCAGGATAATCATTAGGCAACGCGGGCCCGACTCAATTGTAGAGGCAAGGGCCCTCCTTATGGCATCTTCCGGCGGCCCTTTAATCAGCATTGTTATGTATGTCCGTAACGGCGACGATACCATAAAATAAATTCTTTCCCCTATGTGTGGGCGCGTATAATGGTTGTAGCGCGTTCATTTGCGCGGCGCATGGTGTTCCGGATTTTGGGCAGGTGATGAGAATTTATGAAACAAAGTTACGGTTTTTGTTTTTCAAGCGCGGAATGCAGTTGCCGCATGGGATCGCCGTCCTTTCTGTTTATGGTCTTTGCCGCCGCTATGAATGCATGAAGGTTGCCACCCGATTCCTCATACAGTTCCTTCAGCCTGCCGCCACCGGAATAGTAAAGACGGTATAATTCCAGGTATGCGTTATTAATTTCGATCTCAGAGAAGCCCCGGTAATTGTCGGAATGAAAACGGGTTTCGTATTCATCCGCAAAACGCGACTGGGCGGCGGCGATGATCATTTGTTTTTGTTCAAGTTTTTGTTCACGCGGAATTTCACTTTTGTAGACAGCATCTAGCTCGGCTGTCAATTCCTGAATAAAGGCGACATAGGCGGCGTTATCGGCGTCGGAATACACAAGGTTTTCCATCTGCGGGCTTAAATCACCGTACCGCTTTCTTATGTACAGCCGCGCCCCCTCACTGCCGATGAATTCCGCAAGTTCTTCGTTAAACTGCATATTATCTTTTATAAAGATTGTGGCGTGTACCAGTTCGTGTATCAAAATATCAGCCATGCGATCCGGGGTATAATTATGCATGAATGAGTACAGCGGATCGGAAAACCAGCCCAGTGTGCTGAAGGCGTCAACCGGACGTATCCAGACATCCATGCCTTTCTTTTTTAATTTAGCCGCTTCCTTGCGCGCGTCATCCACGTTAAAAAAACCTTTGTATGGAACGCTTCCCACAACAGGAAACCGCCATTCATGCCGCTTAAAAGAATCTTTTGCGGACGCCGATACTATTGCCGCCAGATAATCACGGTTTATACCAACATACTTTGTATAGTTCTTTGTTTCGTTAAGCCCAAGTTCATCAACCGCAAAACGGCGTATGTCCTTGACCAATTCGACAAACCGTATATCTTCTTCCGTCACGTCCGGACTGCCTGTCAGGGATTCAAGCGGTACGGCCCGGCCAAGGTATCCGAGCATGATAGCGCCCTGTTTTAGCGTATAGCAGCCTGAACAGATCAGTGAAAATCCGAGCAAAAACAAAACGGAGGTCAGTACGGGAAATAAATATAAAATCATATTGCCAAAATTCTTCATCGATCGATATAACCTATATAACTTCACATCAGCCCTTCTGTGCAAGCCTGCCTGCCCAAACCGGGCGGTATGCTTTGACGGATTTACGCCGGTTTACATTTTGAAAAATGACGTGTTTCGGAAGCCGCCGCAAAATATGCTTGACAGCGACATTTCCGTTTTAAAACCGCCCGGCCCTGACAAAACGCTGAATTCAACAGGCTCCGAAAATTTACAGCAGGGCGCGGATGCTGGCGGCTATGCCTTCCCCGTTCAGCCCGTGGCGGGCAAGGAGTTCGTCCCGGCTGCCTTGGGCAAAACAGCCGTCCCCCGCGTTAAGCGTGAGAACTTTTACCTTTTTCCCCGATGCCAAAGCCGCCGCGTACTCGCCGAATCCGCCGTCCTTTACGCCCTCCTCCACAAAAACCGCCGCCCTGTAGCCGCTCATCAGCGAGGCAAGATGGCCTTCATCGACAGGTTTAAGAAAACGCAGGTTGTAAAAATCGGCGTTGATCTTACTTTCGTTCAGCAGCCGCGCGGCGGCCTCCATGGAACTGTACAGACTGCCGGTAAACGCGACAAAAACTTTTTTTTCAACCGGCGCCGCCGGAACGGGGAAGAATTCGACAAACACGCCCCTGCCATGTTCGATAGGCGGCGGCGAATGATCCGGCACGGACTCTCCGTATTTACCCGGCGGCCTGTCTGTCGTACGGACGGAGGCTTTGGGGTAGCGGATCGCACAGGGCTTGTCCTGAAGAAGCGCCCATTCCAGCATCATACGCAATTCTTTGCCGCAGGCAGGGGCAAGCAGCGTCATGTTTGGTACGGACCTGAGCAGGCTTATATCGAAAAGGCCCTGGTGTGTTTCACCGTCGCCCGCCACAAAACCGGCGCGATCAACGGCGAATACTACCGGCAGTTTCTGTAGAGCCACATCGTGGATAATAGAGTCGAGCGCTCGCTGCAAAAAGGTTGAATATATTGCCGCAACGGGGCGCAACCCGCGCGCGGCAAGGGCAGCCGCGAAAGTAACCGCGTGTTCCTCCGCTATACCCGCGTCAAAGAAACGATCCGGAAACGCGCCGTGAAAGGCGGACAGGCCGGTTCCGTGCTCCATCGCCGCCGTAACGGCAACAAGGCGCGGTTCCCTGCCGCCAAGCTCGATCATAGCGTCGCCAAACTCGCGGGTAAAACTCATGCCGACGCTTTTTCCGGCTACATCAGCCATTTCCGGCGGTTTACCGGACGGTACGACGGCATGGAACGCGCTTGGGTCCTGTTCGGCAGGCTCATACCCTTTGCCTTTTTTGGTAAGGACATGCACCACCACAGGTAGGTTGAGTCTTTGAACATCGCGCAACACATCCTCAAGCTGTTCAATGTCGTGTCCGTTTACAGGACCGACATATTCAAAGCCAAGGTCAACAAAAAAATTATCAATGTAAAAAGCCGCCTTGACCGCCCGTTTTAAACGGGTGATTCCGGTAAAGAGCGTACCGCCAAACATCGGGATTTTTTTTACCAGGCGGTCTACGGTCCGCCTGAAATTTTGATACTTCGCTTTCATAGAAAGGCGGCTGAGGTACTTGGAAAGTCCGCCTACATTGGGGCTTATCGACATACGGTTGTCGTTCAGAATCACGATTAGGGGCAGCCCAAGCTGGCCGGCGTGCGACAGGGCCTCGTAAGCGATGCCTCCCGTAAGGGCGCCGTCGCCAATCACCGCGATGGCAAGGCCTTTACCGCCGGAAAGCCGCTCACCCACCAAAAAACCAAGCGCCGCGGAAACGGATGTCGAGGCGTGCCCTGTCCCAAATGGATCGTGGAGGCTTTCACTCCGTTTGGGAAAGCCGGATATGCCGTCTTCAAGCCTGATTGAACCGAAGGTTTCCCGCCGTCCGGTCAGGATCTTGTGGGCGTAACACTGATGCCCGACATCCCAGACTATTTTGTCCTCGGGCGAGTTAAAAACACGGTGCAGGGCAATGGCAAGCTCAACAACGCCAAGGTTTGACGAAAGATGCCCGCCGTTCCTGCTGACCGTTGTATAGATAAGGTGACGAATCTCACCGGCAAGCGTCTTTAGTTCGGAGACAGTTAAATTTTTTATATCGCGTGGTCCGTTGATATGCTCCAAGATCGGTTTTTTTTCATTCATACTCAATCCGCCGCCACGCGAAAGGCACGTCGTCAACCGGGACTTCCGTAACAGCGCCGCCACCGTTACAAAATAAATCGGCTCTTATTCGTCTACTTGTTTTTATGGCGATTTTTTCTTAGTTTCTTTTTACGCTTATGGGTCGCGATTTTTCTAAGTTTGCGTTTTCTTCCGCAGGGCACGTAAAGCTCCTCTCTAGTTTGTTTCAGCCTTTAAAAGCCGATTTTTTCATTTTATAATATATTTTTGTAACAATCAAGTGGCCTTTACAATTACCCGAAAACTGAATAGGCTGGACGTAAGACTTTCACGTAAATCGAAGGTAGGTTTGGGAAAATGACGGTAAAATTGGGGCGCACGGGGCTTGTCGTAAACAAAACAGGTTTCGGGGCGCTGCCGGTACAGCGACGGACGGTCAACGAGGCCGTGCGGATACTGCGCGGGGCATTTGACGCCGGCATAAACTATTTTGATACGGCAAGGATGTATACGGACAGTGAAGAAAAGATAGGACTTGCCTTAGGTTCAGTACGCGAACAAATAATTATAGCGACCAAGAATACCGCCGCAAATGGCCGGGAAATGCGTTCACAACTGGAAACGAGTCTCGGTTTTTTGAAAACCGACTATATAGACGTTTATCAGTTTCATAACCACGAAAAGTATCCGCGGCCGGACGACGGTACGGGTCTTTACGAGGCGATGCTGGAAGCGAAACAGGCCGGAAAGGTACGTTTTATCGGTATAACGAATCACAGGATAGACGTGGCCTTTGACGCGGTGCGGAGCGGCCTATACGACACGATGCAGTTTCCGTTCAGCTATATTTCAGGCGAAAAGGAAAACGGCCTGGTAAAACTCTGCGCCGAAACGGGTACAGGTTTTATCGCTATGAAGGCGCTGTGCGGAGGACTTTTAAACGACATCGGGGCGGCGTCCGCGTTTATGAATACCCAGTCACACGTCGTGCCGATCTGGGGTATCCAGAGCATGGACGAGCTTGAAGAGTTAAAGGCCGCCATGCAAAACGAGGGCGGCCCGAATCCCGCTCAATCCCTGCGGATTGAGCGGGATCGCGCCGAGCTCCGGGGTACTTTTTGCAGAAGCTGCGGGTACTGCCTGCCCTGCCCCGCCGGTATACCGATATTTAACTGTGCACGTATGTCTCTGCTTTTGCGCCGTAGCCCGCCGGCGCAGTGGCTTACGGAACATTGGCGGCGGGAGATGGAAAAAATCAGGGACTGCGAGGACTGCGGGCATTGCAGGGAACACTGTCCCTACGGCATCGACGCGCCGGCCCTGCTCAAAAAAAACTATGAGGACTATCAAACTTTTTTACGGGAGGATAAATTGTGTGTGGAATCACAGGCTATATAGGGTACGATGAGGCGGCCCCGCTGCTGATAAGGGCCCTGAAAAAACTTGAATACCGGGGCTACGATTCGGCCGGGGTGGCGGTAATAGACAATGAAAGAATTTTTGTCAGGAAAATGAAGGGGCAGATAAAGCTGCTGGACGAATCCCTGTTGTCATTTCCGCTGGGCGGCAAGGCCGGAATAGGACATACCCGCTGGGCTACACATGGCGAACCGTCCGACATAAATTCCCACCCCCATACCGATTCTGAGGGGCGCATAGCGATTGTGCACAACGGCATCGTCGAAAATTACATAAAACTCAAACAATGGCTACAGGGCCGCGGCGTTGTATTTCGCAGCGATACCGATACGGAAGTGATTGTCCACATAATAAATTATTTTTACCGTGGTAACGGGGGCGGGCTGCTGGATGCCCTTATCGAAACGTTAAAGCTGTTAAACGGTTCTTACGCGCTTGCCATTGTATCCGCCGACTATCCGGACAGAATCATAGCGGCGCGCAAGGGCAGCCCCCTTATAGCCGGAGTCGGGAAAACCGGCTCTTTCATAGCGTCCGATATACCCGCGCTGCTTGAACATACCCGCGATGTTATTTTCCTGGAAGACGGCGAGATTGCCGTACTGTACCGCGATCATATAGAACTTCGCGGCAGCGAAGGCGAGGCGCTTAAACGCGAGACGACGCATATAGAATGGGACATAGAGAGTGCCGAAAAGGGCGGTTACCCTCATTTTATGCTAAAAGAAATTTTTGAGCAGCCAAAGGCCATGTCGGACGCGCTGGGGCCCCGCCTGAAAAAAGACTCGGCTTCCAATACAATTATTGATTTTGACGAAGTTAAACTGGATGAAAGGTGGACTCAGGCGCGTCGCATACTGTTTGTAGCGTGCGGTACGGCCTACCACGCCGGAATAATCGGCAAGTACGCGCTTGAACATTTTGCGCGTATCCCTGTAGAGGTTGACATTGCGTCCGAATACCGCTACCGCAGACCTGTCTTTGACAAAAATGACATTGTTATTGTGATAAGCCAGTCCGGGGAAACGGCTGACACGCTTGCGGCCATGCGGCTGGCAAAACAGAACGGCTCCCGCGTATTCGCGATTACCAACGTGCCTGGTTCGACATTGTCGCGTGAGGCGGATACCGTTGTGTACACTTACGCGGGGCCCGAAATAGCCGTCGCCTCGACAAAGGCCTTTACGACACAGGTGGTGTGCATATACCTTTTGGCGCTTGAACTGGGCCGCCTCCGCGGACAGATTTCCGCTCAGGACTACCAACGGTATGTCGCCGCGCTTTCCGCAATACCAAAACAGGCGCGTCAAATACTTGACAAAAAAGAATCGATTCAGCGTTTGGCATCACGACAATTCAACAAGACAAAGATGTTTTTCATGGGCAGGCAGTTTGATTATCCGGTAAGCATGGAGAGCGCTCTCAAACTAAAAGAGATAAGTTACACGCACTCCGAAGCCTTTGCCGCCGGCGAACTGAAGCACGGTCCGATAGCACTCGTAGATTCCGACACACTCGTGGTAACCTTTGCAACGCAAAAGGCGCTGTTTGAAAAGATGATATCCAACATACGCGAGGTTACATCGCGCGGGGCGGCCTCCCTCGTGATAACGTGGGAAGGCGTTGATTTTTTCGACACGGTGAGCGATGAAATTTTTACCCTTCCGGAAACGGAAGATAGTTTTTCCCCGTTGCTTGCCGTGATACCGGCCCAGTTGTTTGCGTACTACTGCGCGGTACAACACGGGAACACCCCGGACAAACCGCGCAACCTGGCAAAAAGCGTCACTGTTGAATGATAGGGGGGGGGGGGGGCCTCCCATGGCGGTCCATGGCGGTTATGATTGACAGCACGACAACAAACAAGGGGAGCACGATGCCGGGTATGACCGTTAATACCCTGTATGTCTTGTCGTTTCGCAATGGGGCTTTAGCTTATCGCTTTTAAGCCACAAAAACCGCAAGACTCATCCGCTAAGCGCAGGTTAGCGGATGAGCAAGCGGCTTGTTGAACAAGTCTAATGATTTAGCAGGCCTCTCCGCGGCAGACCGGCGGCCTTCCTTAAATCATTCCTTCCTGCGGGCGAGCCGGATCGCGTACACCGCCGATCCTGTCAGCAGCAGAATGCCAATGACGGTAATAGACGGAAAGGTGATTTTGCGGCAAGCCATACTGTGCATGGGGCAGCCGCCGATCAGGACATGCGGGATCAGCAGAGCAAGTACGCCGGAAAGGAAAATCCCGATAGTCAGCCCCAGCCTTGTCTTAGGATCGGCAAAAAAGACAGAGGCTATACCGAGGGCGGCGATTAAGGCGCCAACGCCGATCTCCGCCTGCGCGGACCAATGGCATTTCATCAACATATCCCCCACGACAGGGCATACCTTGAACAGAAATTGAGGCCCCAGCGCGATAAGCAGTCCAAAAACAAGCGCGCCACCGCCCAAAATTATACGTTTTTTCATACGATACCTCCTGTATTATTCAACTTTTCCCCGTTCTATGACTACGGCCTCCGGGCCGGCGGTACGGCCGTACACCGGACGCAGGGTCGCTTCATAATCTTTGTGAAAAAAATCAGCCTCTATGCGGCGGTTTATTACATCGTTCAGCCAGAGCAAAAGTTCGCTGTTACCCTTCCTGACCGCAGGGGCGATGAGGTCTTCTCCGTCTTTCCGGTAGGGCAGCGCAAATTCCGCCAGCGCGTTTTCTTCAGGGCCGGGGGCAAAGCCCGGCAGCACGATGTCCACCTGATCGCTTTCAAGGTAGTCCAGCCAGTTTTCACGGTTTACCGGCACGAGGCGCAGGTATTTTTCCTTGCCGTCCAGTATTTCTTTGGCGATGCGGCGGGCAAAGTATACGTCATAGCCCTGCCACCTTCCGTCGGCATCCACATAACTAAAGGGGGCCTTATCCTCCGGGACGCCGATTCGCACAACTTCCCGCAGGTGAATCCGGTGGACCGCCACAAGGTCGTGGTCATTGAAGGGCGCGTCCGATTCCTGCCCGCCGTTGGCAAAGAGGGGAAGCGCCGCTATGGTTAAAATCAAAAGAGACGTGAGTCTTTTACGCATGGACACTCCCTCCTTACCGGGCGCGGGTGAAGGTAACCGGATTTTCCGGCAAAGCGCCCATCCGGTGTCCACCGGATGGCGCGTGTTCCGCCGCAACGTGTTCGCCGGCCTCATGTTTTTCGCTATGATGACGGGGCCTTAAGGTAAAGGTTTTGCCGCTGAACGTGTACGTGTAGGAGGCGGTCTCCCCGCTTCCTTCTTTGGTCGCGGTAAGGGCGCCGTCCTTTACCTCGTAGCGGTACACGCCCCGGTCGAGGGCTTCGCCGTGGTGGACATGCCAAAAGTGGAACGTGCCGTCATTGCCGAATTCCCAGCGGTCGTACATGTTGTTCCGCCGGGGAGCGTTCCAGTTTTTGCCCGCGAATACGTCAAGGCCCTGTGCCGCCAGTTCCGCATAGTTTTCGCCGGTGGTAGCGCAGGCTGCAAAGGCAAGGCTTAAAACCAATGCGGCAAGAATTCCTAAATTGTAGTTACGCATAAATTCTCCTTATGTTTGAGGCTTGAGCTTGTTCCAAAACCCGGTTGGTTTTGTACCAAGCTCTTAGAAAAAACGGTAAGTCCGGTTTTTCCACTAAATTCAAGGAAGCTGTTCCAAAAGCTGAAGTTTTGGAACAGCCTCGCTTTCCCAAAATTTCAGTTTTTGGAAAAGCAACCGTAGGTCTGTCCGCAAAGTCGCAAACGTAGTTTGCGCACCGACGTTATAGACAGACACTATTTACTCCGGGAAAAATGAAAAGGTTGCATTTTTTCAGGGCCGGTCTGTTTCTTTCATTTTGTCCGTATCGCAGAGGCATATTTTTGTTCCGCAGCAGATTTTTATGCCCACCCTGGAGGGGAGGCAGGCGCCGGTTGCCAGCGCGGTTATATAGTTGACGGAAAAGAAAATCAGGACTGCGGAACAGGCCGCCAGAGCCCAGCGGACGGCCCTGGA
>JAITKQ010000032.1 GCA_031278295.1 Spirochaetaceae bacterium
TGTTTTCTATGATTTCAACGGAGAGGATTTTTTCCCTGTCTTGACGGCGCAGGACGGCGTTGAGGAACGAGATAAGCTGCGGCTCGTCCCCCTTTTCGCCCAGGCTTTTGAGAAAAGCGAAATCATTAAGGATGTGAAGCCGTTTTTGCGTGTTTGGCATGGGAATCAGGATACCGTACCGCCGGATAAATTGAAAGTCCAAAACAACACCGGATGCCTTTCCACCCGTTTCCCGCCTCGCGTCCTGCCGGGAAAAAAGTTAAAGTTTCCCCAAATTTCTCCGATTCGCACACCTGAAAAATTTTTAACGAAAAATTTCACACACCTGAAAAATTTCGCTTGACAAAAAAATTTTTTTTTGCGATAATGGTAAAAACGCTGGACCGATAGACGGCACGGGCATGAAGCCCCGCCAGGAGGTTTAGCGGATATTTTTAGGTTTATTTTGAGGACGGACAGGAAGTCCGTCCCATAGGGTTGAAGCCCGGTTACTGGTCCGGCGGCGCGCGTAGCGCGCGCCGCCGGACAGTCAGCCGGGCTTTTTTGTTTTGGGAGGGAGGTTAGGAGGAATCGTTTATGCGGACAAAGTATGCGGATTACGCTAAAAAAGGAGCCTGTAGGTCGGTTTTGACGGCAAAACGGCCCGGCGCTTTGTTTGCCCCTACCCCCCCCCCCCCCGTCTTTCAGCATAGTTTACACACGGCAGGACAGTACACAGCCACCACACAGGCGGCGCGGCGGGCGCTGCCGGAACATCCGCAAAGAATCACCAGGAAACATAAGGCGGCCATCAGCGGGAGCCGGGCCCCTCCGTAGCGCACCCGTATTACACGGGGAAGCGCCGCCACCGTGCCCGGACCGGCCAGGTCTACCGGAAGTTTTCCGGCGCCGGCGCGGGGCGGCGGGCTCAACGCTCCGCGTTGAGCTTACGGAGTTTGCGCGCAAACTCCGGGTAAGGAGAATAACATGAAAAAAACATATTTTTTGGCGTTGGCCTTTATCACGGCGGCGCTGGCGGCCTGCGATGACGGGCTGCCGGTGGAGGCCTTAGGCATGCTTAAACCGCCGGACGGCAACAGTTTTTTTACGGCGGTACAGCCGTTGGCGGCGGGGGAGGCAACGGCGCCCGGCGCGGTGGTGGGTAATTTCGCGGAGGGCCTGGCGTACAGCCTGGTGGACGCGGCCGGGGAACTGCATGAGAAGGTGGACCGGGACAACGCCAAGTTTACGGTGGAGGGGACGGAGCTAAAGGTAGGGGAAACCGCGCTGACGGGCGGTATGCAGTACATATACATACAGGCGGCAAGCGGCGGCGCGACATTTTCGGTAACCGGGAGTTTTTACGTAACGGCTGAGGCGGACGGGCCGACGGACTTTGGGTTTACGAAGGCCGGTGACCTGTTTATTAACACAACGGCGGCCGCGGGGTGTACGGCGGGTACGTTTACCGATCCGGCGGACGGGAACAGCCCCTACTCGTACATACTAACGGAGGGGAACGGGGTAAACGATGCGGACAACAGCAGTTTTGAAATAATAGACAAGGCCTTAATTATAAAAGATGCGCTTACAGAAGTTCGTGATTACAAATTTTATGTAAAAACATCTGACAACGATCAAAAAGTTTATGAAAAGGCATTCAATGTAAGCGTCGCCAAGTTCGAAGGAGTGGCGGAAGCGGATAATATATATGCCCAGATGGTTCCGGTTATTAGTGAAACAAAAATGGTAACTGGTTCAGACGAATATAATATGGTGGCGAATAATGTATCTGACGATGCATATAGCATGTTTCCGGCAGACCGCAACGTAACGCTTGCTCCGTACATGATGTCGAAGTACGAGATAACATACGGCCAGTGGCACGAGGTGTACCAGTGGGCGGTTTCGGAAGATCGGGAGGATACTAAATACACCTTTTTCAATAGCGGGACGCCTACCCTTGCTGACGCGACTGCCGGAGCGGAACCTACGGATGTAACCGGGGCTCTCCCTGTCGCCGGTATAAGCTGGCGGGACGCGATAGCCTGGTGCAACGCTCTGAGCGAGTACACCGGCAAAGAGCCTGTGTACTATTTGTATGAGAAAGACAACACGGAAAATAGCGAAATACTGCGGAAGTCTGACGACAGCACTTATACCAAGAGCCCATTTAAGGTTTCGGACATGGATTATGTAAAGATGGACAAGACCAAAAACGGCTACCGGCTGCCGACCGAGGTTGAGTGGGAATTCGCGGCCCGTGGCGGCGATACATCAAAGGCGGATTTTAAGTACAAATGGGCGGGCACGGACAGTAGGGACGAGTTGGAGAAGTACGCGCAGTATTTTACGGGCACCGACGCCTCTTGGTATCCAAAAATGGTTGGGCAGAAATTACCGAACGGATTGGGTCTGTACGACATGACGGGCAACGCGAGCGAACAGTGCTGGGACTGGACAAGTAGTAGTATTGCCAGTGTTTTGGTTATTAAGGAATTGGGTACGGACGGCCCCCTTATAGACAGTATTGCCAGCAATAGTACCTATAGCCGCGTTTATCGTGGCGACCCGCAATTCCTGTATGACACTGCCGATAGACCCTTTTTTAATAGATATAATGTCTGCTACAGATATACGAGGAAGCCTAATGCGGTGGGTAACAAAATAGGCTTCCGCATCGTCTGCAAGCCGGAATAAGGGGGTTGAAAATGAAAAAGAAAACATTATTTGTATCAATTACCGCGCTTTGCGCCGCGCTGATGCTTGCGGGCTGCGGAAACCCGCTTGACGATCCGTCCGGAGCGCCGCCTTCCGGCTTTACGTTCGTGCCCGTTGACGGCCTGGAGGAGGGGCTAAACGCCCTTGAAGGCATGAAGGCCGGGGACTTTAACATGGAGGGCGTCGAATTTGCCGACGATGGCGATGCCGGCAGGGACAACGGCAGCTTCAAAATAGACGGCGCGGAGCTGCTGCTGGAAGAAGACCTGGAGGGCGGCCCCTACTATGTAAAGTTCAACGTTGCGGGATTTACCCACGCGGAGGTGATCTTTGTCGCATACGCCGGCGGCCCCGCCGGTATCGAATTTACGCAGGACTACCGGCTGATGACAGGCACGGCGGCCTTCAGGGGCGATATTCCCATAGGTACCTTTACGCCTGAGGGTGGGAAGCCGCCATACAACTATAGCCTGGTAACGGGAACCGGCGGTAACGACACCGGCAACTCCGACTTCCGGGGCGGAGCGGACGGCGTATACGCGAAGCCGGGCCTCTCCGCCGGGACCTACAACTTGTATGTCCGCTGCACGGACAGTACCGGCAAACACTTCCAAAAGGCCATAACGGTAGAGGCAAAGGCCTACGCGCCGCCTGAGTTTAACGAGGCTGACTTTGTAAGCTTC
>JAITKQ010000072.1 GCA_031278295.1 Spirochaetaceae bacterium
ACCGTATTATTTTTAACCGGACAGGCCTTATCTCTCTTTGGCACAATGGTCGTACAATATGCTATTACGTGGCATATAACTCTTAAAACACAATCGGGATCAATGATGACCCTTTTTACGATCGCCGGATTTCTCCCCATGTTTTTTATTTCTCCTTTTGCCGGAGTCTGGGCGGACAGGTTCAACCGGAAATACATTATCAATATAGCGGACGGAGCGATAGCCTTTGTCAGTCTCTTGGCGGCTGTTTTCATTATGGCTGGTGTTGACAGCATTGGCATTTTGTTATTCTGCGCCGCAATACGTTCATTGGGACAAGGAGTACAGATGCCGGCAGTAGGCAGCTTTATTCCCGATATTGTTCCTCAAGAACAGTTAACCAAAATAAACGGTTTTCAAAGCAGTATACAATCATTCATCACATTAACCGCACCGGCGATAAGCGGCGCGATGATGGCATTCGCTCCGTTGGAAACATTGTTTTTTCTCGATGTAATTACCGCCCTTATCGGTATAAGTATTGTGTTGTTTTTTGTCAAAGTTCCTGAAAAAGAAACGCCGGAACATAAGGGCACGGTATATTTCCATGATTTAAAAGAAGGAATGAAGTACATACGGAAGCATGGTTATGTTTTACGGATGATTATTCTCTCCGCGATATTCCTTTTTTTCTTCGCTCCCGCCGCGCTCTTAACGCCCCTTCTGGTTACGAGAAATGTCGGAAATGACGTATGGCGGCTGTCCGCGATAGAAATTATTTTTTCCATCGGAATGATGGCTGGCGGTATTTTAATCGGCGTATGGGGCGGTTTCAAAAATCGCATATACACCATGACGCTTTCCTGCGGTTTATGCGGTGTATTAGCCGCCGGGTTAGGAATTGCGCCTAATTTTTTACTGTACCTTGTTATTATGGCGCTATTGGGCATTTCCCTCCCGCTTTGGAATGCGCCATCAATGGTTTTATTGCAAACCACGGTAGAACCTGCTTTTATGGGAAGGGTATTGTCGGTTTTCACTATGGTATCCAGTACCATGATGCCGCTGGGCATGGTTGTTTTTGGGCCTATCGCGGATACTGTTTCAATAAATACTCTGCTTATCGGGACGGGTATTGTAGTTGCGTTATTGTGTATTCCTATGATAACAAGTAAAACATTTCTGGAGGCGGGGCGAATACATTTGTAAAAATAAATGGTATAAAAAATTTACCGGAACGCCGTGCGCCGTCTATGGCGCACGGCCATTTGGTGGTGTGGGGCAAAAAAACGTCGCATAACAGGCCGTATGTTTCGCCGCCGGGCGGCGCGGCCTCCGTTCGCCTAGCTCAATCGCACGGTTCACCCCGTCACATTTTTGCAGCCCTGGTCTTGCTACGCAAGCCCTTATTCGGGCTGGCAAAATGTCGTAACCAGCAGGGATCTTATGTGCAAGTTGGGCAAAATTTTCATAAAAACGCGAAATGTTGACATAATTCTTTTGTTGGACTTGTTCAAGAACCTATTTGAATGTGGGCAAAAGCCCACGGGTTCTTGAACAAGTCCAATCAGTGCTTCCTTAGGAAGTGTATAATAACTTATATTTTGGGTGAAATTATATCGGGAACCGGACGGGGAAGCTGTGTACGACTCCTCCAGTAGCGCTAATTTTTCCGGCTTTACCAGCGAGACGCGGTAACCCGTTGAGCCCGCGTCGGGCAGGCGGCCTGCGCGCCTGCCGTGCCGTATAAGGGAGGACGGCGTTAATGCCCCGGATTGGGGGGTAGCGGAAGACCGCGAAGCGGGCTGTAGGCGTAGGGGGGCGCGTAACTCAGGCGGCTGTATGCCAGCGCCGGTATGGAAAATGCGCCCCCCTTTTTAATGGGACAGGGGGCGTAGCGCTCGCCCTAGGCGGGTACTTGGGACTGCTACACAATTTTCTTTTACACTGATAGTATAACGATAATGAAGAGGCGTTTCATATCGAGAGTAGCGGGGCTGTTATCCTTGTATTTTGTTGCTTTTGTACTGTTAGCGCTCGTTCAGTTTGCCAATAACGGTAATTTAAACCGGCAACTTGGCGCTTTGCGCATTAGCGGCAACATCCGTCGCCAAAATGCCGGGCAGGCGCCGCGGCAACTTGCGGACGGCGGCGTAGAATACCTTGTAGATGACGGCATTAGCTTGTTTTTTGGAGGATTGGAATTCAAGCTTAGCGGCGGCATAAAAAACGGTCTCGCGTATGTGAACGACGAGGGGCTTGTCCAGGCGGCATACCCGGAAGTGGTGACGATTTCGGACAACGAGGCGAGTTTTCAGCTTTCAGGCGGACAGCAACTTTTATTTCATATCGACAACGGTGCAAACGCAAAAAAATTAACCATCAGTACGCCGGTGGAAAACGGCATTGAACAGATACTGGTGCCGTTCAGGACGGCGCTCAGTTCCAGCATTGAGCGCGACGAATTAAACGGCTTTGTTGTAAAGAGCGAAAATGACAAGTATGCCCTTGAAGCGGAAAACATCTACGAAAAGCGGCGGATTGTTTCGTTAAGCCCTAATGTTCCTGTTTTGTTTTACCGTGTAATTTCGGACAGGGATACGTACAACATCGCGGAATTTATCGTTTCAGGCGGCAGGGAAAGGCAGGTTTACAACGAAATTGTGAATAACTGGCGTGATGCGGCCTTTGATCGCTGGACGCGCCTTATTAATTCAGGGGATCGCGACGAGAATACCATCGCATGCTATCTTGCTGAAACGGCGCGGCACGGCACCTTGACGGCGTCACTTGGCACACTCCCCGCCTCGTTCCACAACAGAACGTATACTTTTCTTTTGGCGCCTTTTTTGGGGGGGCTGGGCAGCTCTATGGGGAGCTTGCTCACAAACGAACGTGAAAGGATGTCCCTGATAGCGTCTTTCAGCGAAAGCGCCCCTTCAAATTTTCTGACCAGGAAGGATATTTTTGAATACCTGTATGTACGGGGCAGCAAGGATATTTTTGACAGGGGAATCGAATACGTGAAAGGCCTGGAGCCATCCGAAATAGACGTTACGATGTGCGCGGGAATTTTCGAAGGGTGGCTAACGTGGAATAGATGGATGGATGCGGAAACGGAAAATCCTTTTGAAAAATTCCTGCCCCGCGCCCGTATGCTGATTTTCGCGAATATGAGAAAGGACAGGACAAACAGTCATGTTTTTTTGGTGTATGACGGCATCAACATCCTTTACAACATACGTTTGGGCGTTTCTATCGTCGGTTTCAGCGAGGCCACCGGTAACAGCGAGTGGGCGGCAGCCGGACGTTCCCTGATAGTATCGGCGCTTTCTTTCGCGGATCAGGAATTGTCGTTAAGCGGTAAACTTCAACTGTCTGAGGACGGCGTATTTACGGATGCGGGGTCTTATGAAGAGCGCCTGACCGCCGCACAGGTATACAATGAGCTAAAGTTTTCAAACTTTTATCCGCACGCTTTTGGGGCGGGGAAAGTGGCCGACAGCATCTGGGTCTGGACAATTTCACCTGAAATCGGCGTAAGTTTTCAAAACAATACGCTGAATTTTGACATCGGCTTTCCGCCGGGAGAGACGCATTATATCTATGTTTTAAACATAAAACCGTTTTCCAGGATTCAGATACGCGGCATGGCCTGGCGCTCCGATCCCCAATTTGAACAGTACAACGCGCCGGGCTGGCGGTACATCCCTTCCGAACAGGTTTTGATGGTAAAAATTGTGCAGTCAAACAATGTGGAACGCATCAGCGTGGTGTTTTGAAACCGAGTCCGACAAGGTAAGTTTCGAAAGAAGATGCCCGGCAAGCCCTAGGTTTGAATGTTTTTAGCGAGTTAAAAAGCGGGCGCGTTTCTTTGATGAAGGCCGCCGTGTCCGCTCCCTGGAAAATTTTTATACAAAAATTGCCGCCGTGTTTAAGGGCGGATCGCGCGTACAGGACGGCGGCCCCGGCAAGTTCCGCCGAACGAGCCGTATCTACGAGCCGTCCCCCGCTTGTCGGGGGCGCGGCGTCACTCAGTATCAGGCTGAATGGGCCAAGCGTGGTAAGGGTAGCCCGCGTATCCGCCGCAAAAATATCCGCCTGTTTAAAAAAAAAGTTTTCCCCGTCAAATAGGCCCGAATCCGGGCGGCGGGAAAGCGGCGACAGATCGCAGGAGGCTAGGAACCCGCGACCCGAAAGCCTGCGAAGAACGTACAGGCTCCAGCTTCCCGGTGCCGCGCCGAGATCCAAAACCCTGTACTGTTCGTTAATTTGTAAGGGATTCGCGGGCAAAAGGCCGAATTTCTTGTCGATTTCCTGGAGCTTGTATACCGATCGGGCGGGATACCCTTCTTTTTGCGCCTTGATCGACCAGGAATCCGCTTTTTCATAGTTTGACACGGCGTACACTCCAAATTAAAATACGGTATGAACCTTGATTATACCTCGCGGCTTCAAAAAATTGAAACCGTGCTGTGGAACGTTCTGCCCAGGCAGCCGGATTCGGCATGGTTCAGGCGTATTTTTTTTGACAACGGACACGAATTACCGCTACCGGCGCTTGAAAGACCCGTGCCGCTGCTGGAACCCGGCATCGATCTGCTGGAGCGCGGCGGGAAGCGCTGGAGGCCGCTGCTTATGCAGCTTGTTTGTGAAAGCCTGGGCGGCGGCGATGCGGCGATGCCCCTGGCCCCTATCGTGGAATTCTGCCACAACGCGAGTCTTATCCATGACGACATCGAGGACAACTCGGCGGAACGGCGCGGAAAACCCGCCGTCCACCTGCTGTACGGCACGGACGCCGCGATAAACAGCGGCTGCTTTATGTACTTTCTGCCGCTTTCCTGCATAGACGGGTGGGACGCGCCGCCCGAAGCCAGGCTGAAGCTCTATTCGCTATGGGCGCTCAGTATGCGCGCCCTGCATCTTGGACAATCGCTGGACATAGCCTGGCATAACGACTGGGAAAGCCTGCCTTCTGTAGACGATTACTACACGATGTGCGCGTTAAAAACAGGGGTCCTGGCCCGTTTTGCGGTGGATGCGGGCTGCCTCGCCGCCTGCGCCGCCGGCGGCGGCGGCGGCGGCGGCGGCGGCAAGGCACTTCCCCTCGCAAAGGCCGCCGAGAAACTCGGCGTCGGCTTTCAGGTTTTGGACGACGTGAATAATCTCCGGTACGGCGTACCCGGCAAGAGGCGTGGTGACGATATTGTGGAAGGAAAAAAGAGCCTGCCCGTACTGCTGTACCTGCACGGCGCTGCCCCGGACACGGCCGAAACGGACAGGCGGCGCAGCCTTGTCAGGCGTTGTTTTGACGCGGCTTCCGCCGCGGCGGAGGCCGCGGCGGAAGCCGCTGTGGAAGAGCTGACGAGCGCCCTCTCCGCCGCCGGCTGCCTCGACAGGGCCGGGGAGAGGGGCCGTTCCCTGCTGCTGGAGGCGGAGGCCGTTTTTTCCGCCTTTGCCGCCTCCTGTAGCGGCGCCGGGGAAGAGGCGCGTAAACTGCTGGCCGGCTTCACCGGTTTGATTGGCTAGCAGTTTGTTGCGCTTCGCGCATAAAACCTCCAAAAATTGCCGCTGTAGATTCCCGCGTACCGGTGGCACACTAAACACGCGGTAGAGGCCGTGGTTTACTACCAATTTTTGTCGGTATTGCTGATTTTAACCGCCCCAAGGGGCGGGGTATTAGCCCCCATGGCAGAATAAATCAGACTGCAAACTTAATTTCATAAAAGACCTCCAATAATTTGACCATGATAGTCATTTTGTTCATAAAAATTTTCCTCCATACCGCGTTACCGTTTAATTGGCCGGAGTCTCGCCGCCAGGCGGCGCGGCCGGTCTTCGTATTATTGCTGTCGC
Source organism: Spirochaetaceae bacterium (assembly GCA_031278295.1). Classification (GTDB taxonomy): domain Bacteria; phylum Spirochaetota; class Spirochaetia; order Treponematales; family Breznakiellaceae; genus JAIRMY01. The sequence goes on from JAITKQ010000072.1 coordinate 5,839, forward strand.
TACCGCGGAAAGAAATCCAATTATCCCAAGAATTGCGCAAATAAGCCAGAATACGTGTCCTCTTACATGCCGGACATAAAAAAGGAAATAAACGGTCACGGTGTATTGTATAACAATTCCAATAATTCCAAGAATCTTATTGATTTTTTGAAATATCATAACCAGGACGCCTAAAGGAATCCCAATTATTAAATATGCCAACCATACCCACCAAAAACCTTTGGCGACCATATCCGCTAGAAATACAGGCATATAACCCTCCTTTTCTCCAATTTGTTTTTATAAAGTGAACATTTGATTTTATACATTCTAAAACCTCCGCACGGGCCACGCCTCATATTTGTCGCTCTTGCTGTAGGTGGACAGGGGCTCCGGATTCTCTTTACTACCCTTCTGAATGCCCCATGCGTAGGAATCGTTTTCCCCAGAGGATGACCAGTAGATCCCGTTATCAAACGAAAGAGAAAAACCATGGTTTCCGCTCAGCAGGTCGTCAAGCTGATCTATGTCGGGCAGGTACCAGTCGTCATAGCCGCCGTGGCTGTACTCCTCGCACAGTTCTTGGGCGCAGCCCGCACGCCCCTGTCTCCTTCGCCGGGAATAATCAACCGGGGCTGGTCAAACCTCACCGCTGTTTGCGCCAGGTTTTGCCGCCGCTGGAGCGTACATAAGTCCCCGCGCCG
>JAITKQ010000192.1 GCA_031278295.1 Spirochaetaceae bacterium
CGGTAATGGCTTTTGTTCCCCTCTCCCGGTCAGATTACCCTGTTTCTTGCCGCTATGTCAACCAGATCTCAAATCTTCGGAAATTTGCCCGTTTCCAGGCGTGACTGAATAGTTACAAATCTTTTATGTAATTCGGGCGCATTTCCGGCACTTCGTGCCGGAAACCGTGCTTTACGGGGTTCCGCCAGGCAAGCCCCTTGGGTTGCCCCTCCATTCCCTGCGGTAACACTACGCCCCCCCCCCCCCCAATCCCCGCGTTTCGTACCCGACGGCTTTTTCGTCAATTCCGGTAAATGTAAAATTACCGGAATTGCCGCATCCGCCCTTAACCATGTCTTTATTTTCTGCTAGAATCAACCGATAAATTCAGAAAAGGGTCTAAATAGCCGGGGCTGTTCAAAATTTTGTTTTGCGGTACCTGTTTATTTGGATATGGAGTAAGGCATGGAAAGCGGAAAAAAAACCTCGATATTCAGTGATCGCGGATCTATTGGCTCTGCCGACGAACTTGATGAATACGGCGTATGGGTAAAGATCGAACCGGAAGACATTGCCTTTGATGACGGCGCTTTCCTGGCTGGAACGGGCAAAGCGTCCGAGGTAAAGAACATAGGAAGCGGCCTGGATTTTGACCCCTACGGTACCGGTACATACGAGGCGGACCTGGTTTCAGGCGGCGCGAAAAAAGATACACACACCGTCTATCAGAAAAATTCCCCTGAAGAAGGTCTCGATCTGTACGCACAGGCCGAAATGGATGCGTCAGGGCTTTCCGGTTTTGACATAGACTTTGAGGACGGCGGGGCGGACGATGTAAGCCTGGAGGCAGCCGCCGTGGACAGCGCCGGTTTTGACACGGACTTTGGGGACGGCGGGGCGGACGATGTAAGACTGGGGGCAGCCGCCGTGGACAGCGCCGGCCTTGGCATAGACTTTGGGGGCGGCGGGGCGGACGACTACGATTTTGAGATCAGCCTTGACGATATTCCTGAAACGCCGCAGACCGGCGGAGAACCCGAAGCGCCGAAAACAGACAGTCCCGTTTCGTCCCGGAATGAGTCTCCGGCAAACGAACTTTTATTAAAAATTGTCGATGAGCTTTCAACAATAAAGGCTGAGCTGAACAGCCTAAAGGATGAAATCTCGACGATTCGCGGGGACGCTTCAGGGGCTAACGATGTAACTTCCGTACCCGAACCGGAACCCGAACCCGTACCGGATGAGTTTGGTTCCGAGACGCTATCGGCCGCCGAGCTTGACGCGATGCTAAATAACGTCAAAATCGAAAGTACAGAAACCGGTGAGGGTGCGCCGCAGTACGCGGAAATTGACGCGCCTTTAGACAGTCCCGAAACAGTTGCGGTGGATGAAACATCGCCCGGCGGGGAACTTGATTCGCCTGAGGATAGGGCCGGGATTGTGGCGGAACCGGTGGAAACGGTAGCGGAGGCCGCGTCCCTGCCAGATGATACCCCTGTAGATCTGGATTTGGACGAAACGTCCGATCAGGCCTCCCCGGAAGCCGCTTTTGATGATTTTACAGAGGATTCCGGTGTTTTCGAAAAAGCCGGGGACGAGGATATTGTTGTGCCTGCCCCGGACGAAGATACGGCGGAAGCCTTTTCCGATCTTACCGGGAAACCGGATTATCTGTCGCCGGACGAATTCGAGGACATAAACGAAAGCCGCTTGGCCGAACATCCCCAGCCGGAGCTTACCGCCGAATCCCGTGTTGCGGAAATTCCGCCGGAGACGCCTGAAACAACGGCCACTCCGGCAACTTCCCGCACCGCCGTTCAAAACGCCTACGATCCGCTGAACTCGGCTCACTTCAGAAAAGATCTACAGATCGTTCTTTCATATATGGATAAACTGCTGGAAGCGCTGCCGGACGAAAAAATCGAAGAGTTTGCGCTTTCCGAACAGTTTGATACTTATAAAAAAGTTTTCAGGGACTTGGGGCTCGTGTGATGCAGGATTTGGAAACGCTCAGGCGTAAACTCGATAATTACAAAAAGTTTCATTTGTCGCTACGCGGTTTTGTTTTGGATTTTCCAAAAGAGTTTGAAGAAAGGGCGAAACAAAACTTTTGTAAACAGGTAGGAGGCATGATTTCGTCCTTTGCCGTGGTCGTGCGCCTGCCAAGTCGGCGCGCACTGGTCTTGCTTCCCCAAAAGCAGGACTGCGCCCTCGTCGCGCACAGGATTTGTGGTAACCTTGGGGCTGCCGCCATCTTTTTTTTCGAGTCAAACAATACGGATATAATCCTGGACCTTATTCGTAATTACTGACGCATGGAAGAAACGCTTGTACGCTCGCAATGCGGTTTGGACACTGTGCTTGTAGGACAAAAAACACTTCATTCACGTTACAACCCGCTAACGGAAGCGGAACGCTACATAGTTTCGCTGAATCTGCCGGACAACATTCAATACATTATTTTGGCGGAATGCGGACTTTGCTATTTGATTCAGCCTTTACGCAGGAAATTTCCCGCCGCGAAAATAATCAGCCTGCACGCAAGCGCATTTTACCGGGGCAAGAGCGTCGCTCCGCCGGACGCGGAATGGCTGCCGGGCTCCTCCGTGAATCGCGGTGTATTCCTGGAAAACGAGATCGACGATACCGAAGCGGATAAGGTTAAAATTATTGAATGGCGTCCTGCCGCCGATCTGTACGGGGAAGAATATTTAAATCTTGTCAAGGATATTACCACATTTGTAAAAAGGGCGGATGCCAACAAACGGACACGATCCGCCTTTGGAGAAAGGTGGGTAAAAAACGTTATTAAAAATTGTTTTTTTTTCAACAATGAAGTCGGGCTGTCGCTGCCTGAGCGCGGCGATTCCGCCTGCGTCGTTGCCGGGGCCGGTCCCGGTCTTGAGTATGCTTACAGCGCGATTCGGCGTTTGACAAAAAGCGGCGCGTTTTTGATAGCCGTTTCGTCCGCGGCAGGCGCCTTGTTTCACGCGGGGCTAAGGCCGGATATCATTGTCGCCTGTGACGGCGGAAACTGGGCGCTTGTTCATCTCTTTGAAGCTGTACGTCTGTTTTGTAAAAAAGAAGCGCCGGCGTCCCCGGCGCTTGCGTTTAACCTGAGCGCCGCCCTGCCGTCGTGGTGCGCGGCATTCAGGTTGCTGCCTTTTGGCGACGGGACTCTATTCCAGAATCTCGCGCAAAAATGTTTCGGTATGCCGCCGCTGTCTTTTCCGCAACGCGGAACGGTCGGCGCGTCCGCCCTCGATCTTGCTTTTTATCTGTCCGGCGGTACGGTCTATACGGCGGGAATCGATTTTTCGCACAAAGATATACGTACACACGCGAAACCTTACGCCTTTGATAAAATTTTGTTTGGCGCGGCAGACCGCCTGCATCCCGTGTACAGCCTTCAGTTTGAACGTGCGGAAACAATCATTTCGTCCGGCGTCAATCGAATCTACCGGGATTGGTTTGCGGCGCAAGATTACCGGCGCAAAATACATCCTCTCACGGACAGTAAACTTACTGTCGAAAGCTGTAGCGGAAAAACTAACGCGCGTATATTTGAATACAGCAAAAAAAACCGCGTAAAGATGCCCGTTACGCGCCTTGTAACGGCGCTTATAAATACGCTGGAAGCTCCGGAAACGGGCGGAAGGCTGACGGAGGAGTTGTCGACTCTGCTGTTAAACAGCCCTCCGGACGGGGAACGTCTGAGGGAGGAACTGCTGCGGGTAAGCGAAAAGTACCGTGTCATGGAAGCGCGGAATGGATAAACATATATTTTTTGAAAGAAATCTTTTGGCGCTTTCACGCGGTAACCCGGCCCTGTGCACAAGGCTTAGCGGGGCGGAAACGACTCTGGGGCGTTATCGTTTTGTGGAAAGCAGCCGTGCCGGCCGCGAGATTCCGGCTTGGGTCGATTCGGGCGGCGCGGCGTATACCCTGCATTCTCTTGTATCGCCTGAACGCGAGGCGGAGAGGCTGGCTTCTACAGTAAAGCATGAACGGTATGTCGTGATAATGGGGCTTGGCGCGGGCTACACGGCGGAAGCGATTCTGGCCAGCGATGATACCGCTTACTTACTGGCGATAGAATACGATATTGACGGGCTGGCGGAACTTTTATGTCATTACGATTATATAAAAATATTTAATGACCCGCGTTTTTTTATTATTGTGGATCCAAAACCGCCCGAAATTGAAAACCATATTCTTGCCACATTTCAGCCGGCGCTGCATAACGGCATACGGACTCTTCCGTTGCGCGCGCGTACAAGCCATGACGAGTCGCGTTTTGTGTCCGCGGCCGGGGCCCTCAGGTCCGCAATTGACAAGGTTGCCTCCGATTATTCCGTGCAGGCGCTGTTCGGCAAGCGCTGGTTTTCAAATATTATCCGCAACATTTTTACGGCGGAAAAACAGTGCGGCGTATTCGCGCCGGTAAAACACGCGGCTATATGCGCGGCAGGCCCTTCACTGGATTTACAGCTTGGGATTATCGCAAAAAAACGAAAAACTTTTTTTCTTATATCAACGGATACCGCCCTGTCAACTTTACTGGAAGCGGGACTGCCGCCGGACGCCGTAATATCCATTGATTGCCAACATATAAGTTACCGTCATTTTATGAAGCGCCTGCCGCCCGACATTCCGCTGTTTCTGGACCTGTCCAGCCCGCCGCTTTTAACAGCGCTCGTGAAAACCCCTTTTTTCTTTTCAGGCGGACATCCGTTAAGCACTTATGTAACCCGTTTTTTCAGGCATTTTCCGGTAATAGATACTTCCGGTGCAAACGTTACCTTTGCCGCCCTGTCATTGGCGGAACGACTGGGCGCATCCGTTGTCGAGCTGTACGGAGCGGATTTTTCATACCCAAAGGGAAAGCTTTATACGCGCCCGGCCTACCTGTACCCCTACTTTCACAGGAAACAGAACCGTTTTAGCCCGGCGGAGAATCTTGCGGCTTCATTTTTGTACAACTCAAAATCGTTACGTCGTGTTGAAAATGCTTCTTCCTGGTACTATGAGACGCGCGCGCTCAGCATGTACCGTGAGAAATTTGAAGAAAAGGTTTTGTCCGCCGGCATAAGGCTGAATACAGCGCCGGGCGAAGGCGCGCCTGTCAAATTCTCCGCCGCCGCTTGCCGCGACAATCCTGACTTGATCTTTGAAATGAATACACCTGTACAGCTTCTTGCGGCGGGAAGCCCCGTGTGCGGGGCAAAGGAATTTTTGGAAACATACCGCCGGGAAATAAGTGAACTGCCTTCTCCTGAAGAAAATATCACGGTGTATCAGCGTAAATTGTCCGGTACGCAGTATTTGGTATTTACCACCCTGCTGCCGGCCCTGGCCGCGATAAAATACCGCCGCGCGGACTTGGGCGTAAAAGAATTGTTGTCCGCCGCAAAAAATTATTGCGCCTCGGAAATACACAATGTAAACGCCGCACACCCGGGATAAGCGCCACGCCGCCGAACGCCCCCCCCCCCCCCATGCCCGGCTGCTTTAACATACACGGGTGGATTCGCTGCCATGTGGGACTGTTCCAAAACAAATCGACTCTGCGCTAAACGGCACCGCATGGACGGGGGCACGGTGCGAAACTCCGGTTCGACGGAACAGCCCCGGAAAAGTTTAGTAAATGGACTTGTTCAAGAACCTATTTGAATGTGGGCAAAAGCCCACGGGTTCTTGAACAGGTTTTTCAGCGGAAGTTGTTCAGAAACTGAGGTTTCTGAACAACTCTAATATCCGGTATTTGAAAAATATCCTAAATTATTCCTGGAAAAACCCAAGTACGGTACGGCATTCATATTGAAAATTTGCCTTGCTGTGTAGTAAGGCTTCATTTTATGGGGGGGGGGGGGGTCACCGGAGGCCGGCATCACGGCTATTTTGGGGAAACACGAGATCGAAACGGAAGGAATCCTTTTTGTTTAAAAACCGCAAGCGGCGGCAGGACAGGGATTTTAGTTTTTCGCAAATGCCCGAAAGCCCTGTCTTGTAAAAGTAAGCCACCTTTTCCTGTTCGGAAAGTTTGGACGCGGCGTCCTCCGTCACAAGACCCCCTCTAATTGCCTGCGCGATTACCTTGTCCGCGTCCAGGGCGCTTCCGTTGTGGCGGCATGAAACACGAAGGCCGCCGTCATCGGCACGCGCGTCAAACGTAAAGCGTTCAGGTTCATACTGTCCTTCCGGGCGATTGGCGCAAACCGGAAGTGTTTTTTCCGCAAGCTCTGTCACAAGGGCCTTTAACGGTTCATTTTTGGAAAAAAGCACAAGGCTGTTTTCAGAAAATTCAAAAATTGTTTTTTTACTTAGGGGCGCAACCGCTGTTTTTGTTTTGCCGTTCGCTTCCCGCACAATTACAAGGAGCTTTTGTATGGTTTTTTCGTTACCAATACGTTCAACGACAAAATTAAGCTGACGTTTGTCAAAACCGCCGTCAAGATTCGCAAAACCGGCCTCCACCTCATGCAGCGGATTCTCATTTTGCAGTTCAGCCTCCGGTATTGAAGCATCAAAGGCCCTGTCGATGAAAGCGTCAATTTCTTTTAACTTTTCTTCATCAAAGAATCCCGATAAAACATCCATGATCGGGATGCCGCCCAGCATATCCCGCCTGAAAATTTCTTCCAGGGCGCTGGAGTACGAAGGCAGAATACACCCGTTCTTTTCCAGCAGAAAGATGCCGTCCCTCACATACTGAAGGATGCTTTCATGTTCCTGAAGGCGCTCGTCAACTTCTTTTTTCAGGTAGTGGTGGCAGTTTTCGGGGCGGTTAAGCTTGTTGAATATCGCTTCCGCCATACCGCGGCAGTCACCGTAGCCGCAGGCGGCGCAGTTAAGGAAATCGACCTCGCTTGTTTTTTTCATTTTATGGTATATTGCTACAAGGTCTTTATTTGTCGGTATTTTGTAACCGGAAAGATTCTCGCTACGATCCGTGTAGGAACGGCCGTAAAGTCCGTGCCTCCAGTAGCGGTTTACCTCGCCTTTTATGCGGTTGATGCCAAAAATGAGTTTATTGCGCCGCGCCTGTTCATGGATACGCGCTTCGATTTTGGTTTCCATCAGCGCTACAGGGTAGGCGAAATTTTCCGTACCGGGCCCGCCGTTACAGCCGGTAAAACAACTAAGACAGTCAATCAAAAAAGGCGCCGCGTTTTCGCTTACCATACGGGGCAGGTCGTTAAGGTATTTGTAAACCGTGAATGTGCCCTCTATACGCCGTATCTTTGTCGCAAGTGCGGGGGCGTCGCGTAGAATCGTACTTTTTAAGCCGCCGGGAGACGAAAACGATACGGCCCGCTCCGCCATCGGTCCGTCAAAATCGTAAGGCTTGTAGTCATCCAGGTTTATACCGCGCTGTTTTATGACACTTTTGAACTGCATCATCGTAACATTAAAATCGACATGGCCGGCTTCCTCGAACTCCCGCTTTTTGGCAGCGCACGGCGATATTACCGCTATTTTCATGTCCGAGTATCCGGGAAAATAATTTTTTATCATTATCGCGGTATGCAGCATCGGGCTATGCACGGGCGCGAGGTACTGGATAAGGTGCGGCGCGTACAGTTCACAGTAATTGACAATGGCCGGACAGGGCTGCGCTATGATCAGTCTGGGATTATACTCCCGCGCGTACTCAAGGTAACTTTTTGCCGTTAATTCCGCGCCAAACGCGACGTCAAAAACAGCTTTCACGCCGCACGACTTTAGAAAACCTATCAGGCGGAATATGTCGTTAAAAACGGCGGCGGCGGAAGGGGCGACCATCACAACCATGGGCGAGTGCGCGTCAAGTTCGCTGAAAAATGCCTCCGTGTCGTCATTTATTGAACGGGCGCCGCTGGTACAGGCGGCGATGCAGCGCCCGCAACCCAGGCAGCGTTCCACTATGATCGCTATCTTGTCGCCGGAACCATCCATGCAGTGTTTTACCGGGCAAACCGAAATGCAGGAGTGACAGTTGTTACATTTTTCCGTATCGACTTTTATCAGCGGAGTCACTATAGAATCCCCTTAGCTTCCCTTGCGGAGTGCCTCCCAAAGACCGTTCAGGTAGGCGATGCCGAGCGCCCGGTCAAACAGTCCGTAGCCCGGACGCCCGTCCTCGCCCCATATCATGCGCCCGTGGTCCGGCCTGATATAACCCTGAAAGTCCGTGTCATGCAGCGCCTTCATTATTTCGTACAGGTCCAGGCTGCCGCAGGCGGACGGGTGGGCCGTTTCGTGGAAGCTGTCGGACGAAAGTATCTTTACGTTCCGCACATGGGCAAAGTGGATGCGGCCTGCGAAGCGCCGAATCATGGCGGGCAGTTCGTTATTCGCGCTCGCTCCCAGTGCGCCGCAGCAGAATGTAAGGCCGTTATGGGGGCTGTCCACCAGACCGAGCAGGCGTTCAAGGTCGTCCGCGTTGCGGGCTATGCGGGGAAAGCCAAACAGGTCCCAGGGCGGGTCGTCCGGGTGTATCGCCATGCTGACGCCGCACTCCTGGCAGGTGGGGATTATACGCTCTAGGAAGTACTTTAGGTTCGCCACAAGGTCGTCCTCCGATACCTCCTTGTAAGCGTTGATCAAGTCCTTTATATGGGCTATCCGTTCCGGCTCCCAGCCCGGCAGCGAGTGTTTTTTCGCGTCCTCCATGAACATCTTAATTATGCCGTCAACGTCCAGCCTGTCCGAATCGGCCTGCGAAAAGGCCGAGACCATGGAACCGTCATCAAGCGGCGTGTAGAGGACGGTCCGCACCCAGTCGAACACTGGCATGAAGTTGTAGCAGATCACCTTGATGCCGTACTCGCTCAGGTTCCGTATCGTGGTCTTGTAGTTTTCTATGCAGCGATTCCGACCCGGCGAGCCCGTTTTGATCGAATCGTGTACATTCACGCTCTCGATCACCTCAAGCTCAAGGCCCGCATCGTTCACCTCTTTCTTGAGCGCCGCTATCCTTTCCTTTGGCCAGACTTCCCCGACGGGGATGTCGGAAACCGTTCCGACAACGCCGCTCAGCCCCGGTATCTGCCTGAGCTGGGCAAGCGTTATCGTGTCGTCCCTTGAACCGAACCAGCGAAAAGTCATCTTCATCCGCTAAAACCCTATCTTTTCAAAACTGTCCACGCCGTGGTTGCAGAGCGGGCAGATAAAGTCGTCCGGCAGTTCCTCCCCCTCGTGGAAGTAACCGCAGACCTTGCAGATATAGCCCTTCTTTTTTGTCGTCGAGATCGGCGGTTTTGGCTTGATGTTGTCGGAATAGTACTGGTACGTTACGGACGGCGCGTTTGACAGCAGCGCCGCTTCCGTGACCTCCGCCGTGTACAGCGTGTGCGTATCCCAGTCCGAAGAGGAGAGCACCTTGCAGGAATAGAAGGCGTTTGCGTATTTGGGCGCATAGATCAGGCCGTTTTCGCTCCGCTTCCTGTCCGTGCAGTCGGCAAACTTATCGACATTCCTGCCGCTCTGGAAGCCAAAGTGCTGGAACACCTTGAGCGGCGCGTCCGTAGTCAGCACTGACACGTTGAACAGGCCGGTTTTGAGGATAAGGTCGTTGGTATAGTTTGCCTTTATCACGGCGATGTTGATCCGTTTGGGCGTGTCGGTAAGCAGCACGGCCGAGTTGATGATGCAGCCGTTGTCCCTGTCGCCGTCCCGTGCGGTGAGCAGGAAGAGGCCGTAACTCATTTTGAAGAATGAGGCGGGATTCAGCACCTTGGGGTCGTGCGGCGCGATCACGTTTTTCGGCATCGTGTCCACGATTTTTGCGGCAAGCGCCCTGAGCTCCGCCGCCTCTCTATCTTTTACCGAGGAAAGCAACGTTACAGGCTTATCCAGGACATTCCAGCCCGTCATCGACTCGCAGATCTCGCGCATCAGATTCCCCGCGTTTGGCGCCCATGAACCGTTTTCGATGAAGGCTACCGTGCGGTTCTGTAGGTTATGATGACGTATGTCCAGCAGGGCCTCCTCCATCTTGATAAAAATTCCCGCGTTGTACGTGGTGGCGGCGAACACGAGGTGGCTGCACCGGAAGGCTTCAGATACGATTATCGAGGCGTCCGTTACCGAGACATCGTACACCGCCATGTTCCGGACGCCGGCCTCAGCGAGCGCGCCTGTAAGGATGTTTACCGCGTTTTCCGTGTTGCCGTACACCGATGCGTAGGCCACCATCACCGTGCTGTCTTCCGGCGTATAGGTAGCCCAGCGCCAGTATTTTTCGATAAACCAGCCGATATTTTTGCGCCATACCGGGCCGTGCAGCGGACAAAGCAGCGCGATTTCCAGGCCGGACGCCTTTGTCAGAATCGACTGCACCTGGTCACCGTACTTGCCGACTATGTTCGTGTAGTACCTTCTCGCGTCGTTCAGCCAGTCGCGTTCAAAGTCTACCTCGTCCGCAAACAGGTTGCCGTTGATCGCGCCGAAGGTTCCAAAGGCGTCCGCCGAAAACAGGATTTTTTGCGAGGCTTCGTACGTTACCATCACTTCGGGCCAGTGAACCATCGGTGCCATCACGAAGGCGAATGTCCGCTTCCCGGTACAGAGTGTATCGCCTTCCTTCACGCAGTAGGTGCGGGAGTCCACGTCAAACGAAAAGAATTGCTTTATCATAACAAAAGTTTTTTCGTTGGCGACGATTTTTGCTTCGGGATAACGGAGGATGAGCTCTCCCAGCGCGGCGGCGTGGTCGGGCTCCATGTGGTTTACTACAACATAGTCCAGTTTCCGCCGCTTTCCGCCGGAATCCCCCAGCAAAAAGTCCAGGTTTTCAAAGAAGACCGCGCTTACCGCCTTGTCAACCGTGTCAAGCAGCACGGTTTTCTCGTCCATCACCAGGTAGCTGTTGTATGAAACGCCGCGCTCGCTTGGGTAGACACCCTCAAACAGAGATAAGCGGCGGTCATTGCCGCCTATCCAGTAGACTCCGTCATGAATAAGTCTTTCATTGTGCATATCGCACCTCCAATGTCTATGGTAAAGCCTTTTCCAAAACCACAGGTTTTGGAAAAGGCCCGGGGATACGGGCCGACGGCCCGTATCCCCTTTTCCCGTTAATGTCCGGACAGGCTTTGGCCGTCCGGACATTTTACAGATACTTCCTCAAAGTTCTACGGACGGCGCCTTTTCCGGCCAGCAGCTCTTCAAAGTAGCGTTCAACTTTTTCGGCAAGGCCCACCTCGTAAAGGTTTACCGCAAAGATTTTTTCGTTGGAAAGTATGGGGCGCAGCCTGTCTTTTGCCGTCTCCGGCCTGCCAAGCTCCACACCCTTTAAGCTTTCCCGCAAAACCGGAAGCAGCGGGTCGGGGCTCACGTCAAACTTACCTCCCTCGTCATCCAGGCCCAGCAGGTAGCGGCACCAGGCCGCCAGCACGAGCGGTATCAATACAAGTTTATCCACATTCAGTTCTGTGCGCTTTACGTACAGTTTTATCGTTTCGCCAAACCTTATGCCCAGCTTCTGCGAGGTGTCCGTCGCTATGCGCTGCGGCGTGTCGGGGATGTTCGGGTTCGGGAAGCGTACCGTCAGCACTTCCTTTACAAAGGCTTCCGGTTCTATTATGCCGGGGTCCGTTACCACCGGCATCCCTTCGTTGTACGCTATGCCGTTCACCAGACGGGACAGGTCCTGATCGCCCATTTCCGCCGCTATCGAAGTGTAACCCAGCAGGCAGCCAAACACGGCAAGCGCCGTATGTAGCGGGTTCAGGCAGGTGCACACCTTCATCCGTTCAACCATGTCTACCGTCTCCCGCGTTGTAAAGTACACCCCGGCCTTTTCGAGCGGCGGCCTGCCGTTTGGAAACACATCCTCAATTACAAGATACTCAGCCTCCTCCGTATTTACAAAGGCGGCGGTAACGGAGCCGCGCGGCGATTTCTTTACCTCCATGCCGGAAAGGCCCATACCCTCCAAGCTATCCGCCACCTTTTGCGACGGGTACGGCGTGATCTTGTCTATCATGCTGAGCGGGAAAGAAAGTTTTTTAACGTCATTCAGGTAATCGATAAAACCCTGATCCACCGTGCCGCGCTTCAGCCACTCATCGGCGGCAAGCGTGACGGCCGCCTTGAGGCGGTCACCGTTGTGCGAAAAGTTATCCGTGCTAACAAGGGCGAGCGGCGCGGCGCCCTTCGTGTAACGCTCGTACAGCAGGGCGCAGAGCTTCAGCATCACGTGGGATGGAGGGAGTAGTCCCTTGTCCAGTTCCGCCACGAGCTCCGGCCTTATGCCGCCGTCCATGCTTTTAAGATCGTAAGCCTTCTCCGTGATCGCGAGGCTAACGATCTGCAACGACGGCTTGGCAAATATAGCTTTTAGTTTGCTCCAGGCTTCCGCGTTTGCCGTGTCCGCCCCTACCACGTCCGTAACGCTGCCGATTACCCGCGTAAGCAGCGCGCCGTCCGCCTTCATCACCACCTGTAGTATCAGGTTATCGTGCGGGCGGTACAGGCTGTCTATGCTGCCGAAATCGTTCGGCACAACAGCTATCACCCCCGTATCACTCGCCCCGCCTTCCAGCAGCTTCTGGGCGAGCGCGGCGTGGTAGGCCTTGAACAGGTTACCGACGCCAACATGCAACCAGCGGGGCGCTGCGTCCGTCGCGGCCTTTACCGCGTCCAGATCAAAAGCGGGGATATGTATCCCGGCCTTCTCAAAATCCGGCCTTCGCTCTTTTAAACTATTTTTTGTTAATTCCAGCATCGTATCCCCCATTTGAGATCTTACGCACCCGGGCATCTCCCGGTATTTTATTATACATGATTAGCATTACCGCCGCCAGTGCCCGCGCGATTTGTCAAATGCGATTTGGCTGAAAATAACCTGAATACCCCCGCGAACAGGCATGTAAGGGGGCTTCTTCGGGAATGGCGGGTTTGTACAGTAATTTTACATTTAGCAGAGGCTATCATTGGCGAAAAAGCCGATGCATACGAAACGCGGGGATTGGAGGGTAGCGTAGCGGATGTGAGCCCGCTGGCGGGTGCGTAGCGGACTTTAAACCCGCTGGCGGGCTGGCGGGCTGGCGCGTCATTCGCGGTTCCAAAAACATCAAATCAACCCCGGCCTACAGGCGCGTATGCCTATCGCTTTTTGCGGAGCGAAGGCACGACGTAAAACCCGCCTTCGGGACGCTACCGCGTAGCGGACTTTAAACCCACTGGTGGGCGGGCGCGTCATTCGCGGTTTCTGAAACATCAAATCAACCCCTGCCTACAGCCGCGTATGCCTATCGCTTTTTGCGGAGCGAAGGCACGACGTAAAACCCGCCTTCGGGACACTACCGCGTAGCGGACTTTAAACCCACTGGTGGGCGGGCGGGCTGAAAACGATAGGGGAAGGCTTATAAAATTGTATTTCCTGGCGGCGCACGGAAAGAGCACCGCTTGATTCAATCGGTCAAATTTAGCGCGGATCGGGGTGGTTTAAATTCGTACAACCCGGTACACTAAAAAAATGAAGCATTGGTTTGACACAATGAACGCTCAAGCGTTTTTGGTTAATGTCTTATGAAGGTTGTGGTTATAGGTGCACAGTGGGGCGATGAGGGCAAGGGTAAAATTGTCGATTACCTTGCCGGCGAAGCGGACATAATCGTGCGTTTTTCCGGCGGAGCGAACGCCGGGCATACAATTGTTACGAACGGGGAACAGTACGCGCTTCACCTGATTCCATCCGGGGTACTCCACCGCGGCAAGACCGTCATTTTGGGGGCCGGGATGGTGATAGACCCAAAGGCGCTTTTTGACGAGCTTGAAATGTTAGAAAGCCGGGGCATCGAGGCTGCGGGAAGGCTTTTTATCTCGGACCGGGCCCATATCGTGCTGCCGCGTTACGTTAAGATCGACAGGGAAAGGGACGCGGCGCGCGCCAACCCGATAGGTACGACAGGACGCGGCATAGGGGTGGCCTACTCGATGAAAAGTGAGCGCACCGGTATCCGTATAGCCGACCTTGGCTGGGATGAAAAGCTGGCTGAACTTCCCGAAGATGACCGCGGTTTTCTTGAACAGTACTGTGATCGGCTTTCCGGTATGGCGATAGATATTTCAGCGTATATTACCCGGCGGAAAGACGCGAAAATCCTGTTTGAGGGTGCGCAGGGGGCGCTTCTCGACCTCGATCTGGGCACCTACCCCTATGTTTCAAGCGGTATGTCCTGCGCTGCGGGTGCGGCGGTTGGAGGCTGTGTCGGGCCGCGCTCCTTTGACAAAATACTCGGCGTATTCAAGGCCTACTCAACACGGGTAGGTAACGGGCCGTTTCCGAGTGAATTCAGCACGACAGACGCTACGGAGGACGGCCTTTGCCGTTTTATCCGTGAAAAAGGCCGCGAGTACGGGGTGACGACGGGCCGTCCGCGTCGTTGCGGCTATTTGGATCTTGTCGCTTTACGCTACGCCTGCCGTACAAACTCGGTAGATTCGCTTGTGATGACCCACATAGACGTGTACGATTCGTTGGACGAGATAAAGGCCTGCGTAGCTTACGAAACGGGGGGAGGTACGGTGGAGGATTTTCCCGCCTCGATTGCCGCGCTCAACGGGGCGCGTCCTGTATTGAAGACATTTAAGGGCTGGAAAACGGATATTTTCCGTGCGGCGGGCGGTGGGGACGGGAAAACCGCCTCTTTCGGCGGACTGCCGAAAGAGGCGCGGGGCTACATAGCTTTCATTGAGGAGTATTGCGAAACGCCGGTTGGCATCGTGTCCAATGGCTACGACCGAAGGCGGACAATTATTAAGGAGCCGGTTTGGTAGGCGCGTCTACCCGGGAAGCCGGTGCGGGCGGCTTAATGTACAGGAAAGCGCTTGTTGCGATGAGCGGCGGCGTTGACAGCTCTGTGGCGGCCTTTCTGATGAAAGATGCGGGCTGGGACTGTATAGGCGCGACGATGAAACTTTTTGACGACGGCGAGGAAGGTTTTTCCGGCGGCGGCAGGCCAAAATCATGCTGCTCCCTCAGCGATGTGAACGACGCGCGGGATGTCGCGTACCGTCTCGGTATTCCGCACTATGTGTTAAACCTGCGCGAGGATTTTCGCAAAAACGTGGTTGAACGCTTTATAAGGGTATACGAGGAGGGCGGTACGCCGAATCCGTGTATAGACTGCAACCGTTTCATAAAATTCAACAGTCTGCTGTTCCGCGCCAGGAGTCTGGAGTACGACTGCCTTGTTACCGGACACTATGCGCGGATAGAAAAATCCGGCGAAAGATTCCTGTTAAAAAAATCAGCTGATGAAAGAAAGGATCAGAGTTATGTTTTGTACGCGATGACGCAGGAACAGTTAAAAAGCGCCGCGTTTCCGCTGGGAGAGCTACAAAAAGAAGAAGTACGCCTGATAGCGCTTGAACAGGGTTTTATAAACGCGGCAAAGCGGGACAGTCAGGATATATGTTTTGTGCCGGACGGGGATTACGGTGCTTTCATGGAAAACTATTCCGGAAAGGCGTATCCTGCGGGCACTATCATGGACAGGGCCGGTAATGTTCTGGGGCGGCACAGGGGTTTTGTACGCTATACGATAGGCCAGCGAAGGGGGCTGGGCGTTTCGTCGAAGGCTCCGCTGTATGTTTCCGCAAAATCAAAGGAAGACAACACCATAACGCTTGGTCCGGAGACGGAACTGTATTCAAAAACGTTGACTGTCGGGAACATCAACCTGATAGCGTACGGGAGTCTCGAAAGGCCCATGCGTGCAAGCGTAAAAACGCGCTATTTGCAGAGGGAACAGGCGGCCACCGTTGAACAGACGGCTGAGGACACGATACGGGTAGAGTTTGACGAGCCGCAACGCGCGGTAACGCCGGGCCAGGCCGCGGTACTTTACGATGGGGGCTATGTGCTTGGCGGCGGCACGATCCGTGATGCGGGGGCTACGGGGTGTCTGTAGAAGCCGTAAAGGAATACCTTGCCCGCTGGAAACGGGATGGGGATATTATCGAGCTTCCGCAGTCAACCGCTACTGTAACGGAAGCGGCGCGGAGTCTAGGCGTGGAGGGGGCGCGTATCGCAAAGAGTATCTCGCTGAAAAAAGGCGGCGGCGCGATGCTTGTAGTAACGGCGGGCGACACAAAGGTAGACAACCGCAAGTTCAAGGAGCGCTTCGGCATAAAGGCGTCCATGCTTAGCGCTGACGAAGCCTTGCGATTTACAGGCCACGCGGTGGGCGGCGTCTGCCCCTTCGCCCTGCCTGAGGACGTGGAGGTATACCTTGACCTAAGCCTGAAGCGCTTTGCAAGCGTTTTTCCTGCCTGCGGCAGCGGGAATTCCGCGATAGAACTCGGCATGGACGAGCTAAACGAGTATTCAAACAACCGCGGCTGGGTGGATGTCTGTAAAGAAGTCCTGCGGGATTAGGGATGCATCGCTTTCTCGCGGTCAGTAATTTTACATTTACCGGTCTATTATTAGCGAAAAAGCCGTCGTGTACGAAACGCGGGGATTGGGGGGGCGCGTAGCGGGTGTGAGGCCCACTGGCGGGCTGGCGGGCGCGTCATTCGCGTCTTCAATTCGCGCTATTCGCGGTTTTCAAAACGAATTACCCCCCGCAACAGCCGTCTTTTAACCGCTAATGAACGCGAATGACCGCTAATACTATTCGCGCCGATTCGCGGTTCATGAAACATCAAACCACCCCCTGCTTACAGCCGCGTATGCAAGTTGCCCCCTTCGGACCCGACGGCAGAACCCGAACCCCGCCTCCGGTACGCTACCGCGTAGCGGACTTTAAACCCACTGGCGGGGCTGGCGGGCGCGTATGCCTATCGCCTCCTTCGGACCCGAGGGCAGAACCCGAAGCCCGCCTTCGGGACGCTACCGCGTAGCGGATGTGAGACCCACTGGTGGGCGCGTAGCGTTCCCGTAGGGAATGTAGCGGAGCGGAACCCCGCAAAGCCCGGTTTCCGGCAGGGCCGGAAATGCGCCCAAAAACATCAAACCACCCCC
>JAITKQ010000074.1 GCA_031278295.1 Spirochaetaceae bacterium
GGCTAAGGCACGAAAATCCTGCGCCTTAAATTGTTTTGTGCCTAAAGTGTAACACCCCGACAAAGAATAGGAGTAACACCCGGTCCGCCGGTTTTACATTCCAGCCTGTTACAAAACTTTATCCGCAGTGGGGTCTATCCCGCCCTTTAGGGCGGTTAAAATTTGGTAACACCAACAAAATGGTAGTAAACCCAATGTCATGTACCGAGTGTTTAGTGTGCCACCGGCACACTAAACAGCGGCAAGCCGTGCGGCTTGTATTACAGAACCCGCCCGTGTAAATAATTCAACGCTTACAAAAGATACCCCGCCTACCCTTCCTTATCGGGTTGGCAAGCGGCAAAACGTCAGGCAAAACAGCTTAACGCTGTTTTGTGGTGGGGGCGGGGAGCTTCATTCTGTCTTGCGGTTTGCTACCCGGCCTTCCTTATCGGCTTGGGCAAGCGGGCGCGGTCGCTTGGATTTGGGACAGGCTCAAGGTAAGGGGTAAACGATTTACCCCTTACCCTTGCGCCTACTTCCAGACCTCCCTTTTCAGCGTGATGCGGCCGTCCGTTGTCGGGCTGATCTCGCCCCTGGCGTAAATCCATTCGCACACGGCAACGGAGATCAGGATGCCGGTTTTTGTTTCAGTACCCTGCGACATAATCGGGCCGTAACCGTCGCCCGCCCCATATAGTAAATAGCTATTAGTAATGAAATGGTAAATCTGGTCGTCCACAAAATCCACCCAAGCTTCTCCGTTGTAAAACTTCAAATCGTAAATAACGCCGCCCTTCGAATCGTAGTTGTAGTCGATCGTGTAGCGCACCTGCTTCGAGACCTGGCCGAAGGCGCCCGTACCGTTGCCGCCGCCGCCGTCGTGCCGGACCTTGGCGACATAATCATGGAACAGGCTCTTTATCCGGGTGCCCGTCATCCTGACGATAGACATCTTGTCGCCTTCGGGGTGAAGCATCTTTGTTACTGTGCCGACGGTGATGGAGCCCTTATCCATACTGTTGACGATGACGCCGCCGTTTACGAAGGCAAAGTCGATGGCATCAATTTCGTAAGTCCCCTTATGGTTGTCTGCCCATTCCAGCATCGAGTCGGCCACAAGGTCGCCTAGGGCTGTCTCCTGCTTGCGGCTTAGGCGGTCGCCTTTGCCCGCTTCCGCGTTGGGGAAGAGGGCGAGGGCATTTCCCAGCAGGAATGACGGGTTACTCGTGTTGAGCGGAGGCTTGGACTTGGGCGTCTCGTTGTTCGATGAGCTGAAATCGGATTCGGTACTGCCGTTTAGCGCCTTGACCCAAACATAGTAAGTCGTGCCGTTTGTAAGGCCGAGGATGGTTGCGCTCATCTTTCCCGCCCCGGCGCTTATCGATTCCGGTGTCGTATTAGCCGCCTCGCTCGCATCCCCCGTGTCGTTCGTTTCGCCGTAATACAGTTTGTAAGACGTGGCTCCTTTGACGGCGTTCCACTCAACCCTGAGGCTTTTGTCCAGCGCCGTAAGGAAGGGCATATTCGGCGCTACAGGAGCGCCGCCCGCCGCCGCCGGTGTACCCGTCCCCGCCGTGCAGCCCTCCGATACGCCGGAGGTGTTGTTTGCCCGTATCCAGATGTTGTAGGTCGTGCTGTTTGTAAGGCCGCCTATGTGGCCCATCACGTCGCGGTAACCGACTCCTCCGTCGTAAAATTCGGCGGATTCACTCCCTTCCGGCGGTTCGGCTCCCCCTGTCGTATTCCAGTACACGATGTACGAATCGGCGTCGTCCACCAGATTCCATGTTAGATCGAGGGCGCCGTCGTTGGCGTGGGCGGTAAACCCGCCGGGCGGGGACTGCGGCTTTGCGCGGGGACTCGCGCTGATAGACGCGCTCAGCGCGGAATATCCGTCAGGGTACCGCGCCTCCGCCCATACATGGTATTGCTGGCCGTTCTGCAAACCCTCTATCTTGCAGTAGACCAACTGGGTGTCGGGCTGCGGAACGTCCGTGTGGGACGCGCCCGCGGGGTTTTCGGCGGCGTTCCAGTATATCCGGTAGCCATTCGTGGCGGTTGCCACCATGGTAAACCGCACCTCTATGAATCCGTCTCCCGGCGTAAGCTGGAACGATATCAGATTCGGGGGCGGGTACAGTATACCCGGATCGGGGGTAGTGGACGGGTTGTCGCACCCCGCCTGCGCCACGAGCAGCGCGAGGCAGAGCGCCCGGGCAAGCGCCGGCAGCGAAACATATTTTTTTGTTTTCATAAGATATTCCTCCATTTTACCGTTCATTTGATCCTGGGGAGGGGCAGGTCCAGTTCCGTGTCCCATTCCCAGTTCGTGCTGAAGTCCCAGACGAGGCTGCTTGTCTCGAAGAATTCCCGCGTCCGCTTCATGTTCCCGCTGCCCGTGAAGCCGGCCGTGTTGTTGGTTTGGGCAAGGTTTGTCCAGTTTAAGCCGCTGTCGGTGCTCGTCTTGACCTTCATACCGGGCAGGGCGTAGTTGCCCAGAAGAGCGATCATATCGCTGACGGCAGCGCTCGCCGCAAGTGTGAAACCGTTGGGCGCAGTGGACGCCGCGCCTACGACACGGTTGGTGTAGGCTGAGGTGGCTGCAGCGTGTTCCACACTTACCGTCCCGTTCAGGGCGACGCTCTGGTTTAAGGTAAATGCTGCGCTGCCGGTGGGGCCGGGGCTGTACATGCAAAGCCCCACGATGCCGCCGGCAAACGCCCTGCCGTTTGCCCCGGCGTTCGTGCTTACGACCTCGACATCGCCGGACGCGCCTGAGTTTTCTATCGTGTGGTACTGTCCCGCAAAGCCCGCGACGCCGCCCGCCGCCGTCACTGCGCTGACGGCGTTTGCCCCTCCTAGGAGCGGAACCCACGCGCTTTCTACCCTTACGTTCGCGCCGGAAAAACAGTTGGAGATTTTCCCCGCGCCGGAACTGTTGGTGTGGTAGAGATCTCCAATGATACCGCCCGCAAGTACAACCTTGTTCCCCGATGTGTTTGTGCCGGTCATCCTTGCCTGCACCTCGCCCCGCCGGATAAAAGACTTACTGATATTAGTGCCAGTACCTAATATGCCGCCAACATATAAGTTGGCATTGGATTCCGCCTTTATAGATACCGGCGCGTCTACAAAGCATCTGTCTATGGTAGCAGTCCGGCTACAACCGCTAATACCGCCCACATAGATGATGGGACTCGCATCTTTAACATATATAGTAACCGAGTCCTCCGTTTTGATGCCGGATGAAACGGCGCCGCCCCACCCGACTATGCCGCCCACAGAGACCTCCTTACCTCCACCTCCTGTGACATTTATTTTACGAACCGCGCTCAGACAGTTTTTTATCCCGCTGGTGCTATTCCCCGTAATGCCGCCTATGTGTGTAGATGTTGCTGTTGTTCCGGATGTGGCAGATATTTCCATGCTGCCGTCCACCGAACATGAATCTATGGTTCCAGTAAGGGAGTATCCCGAAACAAGACCGGCGTACAATGTGTTACCAGTCACCGTTATTTTTAGATTTAAGCTTACCTCCCCGCCGCTTACGGTACTGGCGCTTGTTTGACCCACAAGACCGCCGGCACAAAGGGTTCCAGTCGTTTTTGTTATGTTCAAGCCTTTGTCCTCCGCCGTAACAAGCGTTATATCTTTTATGTCTGAATAAATAGCATAACCCGCGACAACGCCTAAGTATTGTTGTGCCGTACTCGTCAGGGTAAGCGCTTCGTTAAAGTCGTTGTCAAGCTCCACCGTGACATTGCTGATCCGCGCGAATTGGAGATAGCCGAAAAGCCCCGTGTACATCGCGCCGCCGCCCAGTTTTAGGCCGCGTACCGTCCTGCCATTCCCGTATAGGATACCGGTAAAGGGGCGGGCGGCGTCCGGGCCTATAGGCGTCCATTCCGCGAACCCGGAGAAATCGATGTCGGCGGCAAGGTAGTATGTACCGTCCAGCGGGTATTTTGAGCCGATCAGCGCAAACTCTTCCGCGCTCGCTATCGGCATTCCGTCGGGTTCCGCCCGGTATACGGGGAGGCCTATATCCTCGTATTCGTTCTTGCAGGAGGCGAGCGCGGTGGCGGCGCATAAAAACAGGAATAATCGTTTCATGGTTAGCTCCTTTCGTTTTGGAAAAGTGATGTGGCGCATCCCGCGTTCCCGCAAGGCGCGCCACGAGCGTTCACCGAACGCTGCTATTTAGAAATGGCCGCCTGAAGGCCGGAGGCATCCTGGCCCGCCACGAGGAACGCGTTCACCGCGTCGTAGCAGACCGCAACATTGATCCGCGACGGGTTTTTAAACACGGTGCTGGTAATACCGGTCCATGTCGCGCCATCGTTTGAGTAGGCGAAGTTGTCGTCGTTATCGGAGGCTACAAAGTAGCCGTTGCCGAAGGTAAGCGCGAAGATACCGGCATTTTGCCCGATAGCAAGGCTGCGAATATTAGCGGTATTCCATGTAACCCCGTTATCGGGTGAGTACACGATTATGCCTGTGTCATTGGCCGTGTTGCCGGCCGCGACAAAGGTTTCGTTGCCGTAAGCGATCGCGTTTACAAAGTCGGTTGAGCCAAGCGGGTTAGTGCTTGCCGTTGTCCAGCTAACAGGCTGTCCACCGCTCAGGATGGTAGCGGTCCAGGCAAGCCTCCCGCTGCCGCCGCCGAACACGTACACACCGTTCCCGTAAGCGCCCGCGTTGATGTACGCGGTGCTGCCTGTGCCGGACCAGCCGGTATAGATCTGCGGGATTGTGGTAAAGGGTTGTCCCGGATCGTACGTGTAGGCCGCCTGTCCGTTCTGTCCCGCCACCACATACAGTTGTTCAGCCGGCCCGTACACGCCCGCCTTGGTTCCGAAGCCGATCAAGCCGGTTTGCGCCCAGCTCAGGCCGTCCTTGGAATAAGCCCCGTAGCTTGAGGTGGTGCCGCCGGTTATCAGAAAGTAAGCGTTCAGGAAATGCGCCGCGCCCGGATTCACCGTAAATCCGGGTATGATGAAGGGCGTTGTCCAGACGCCGCTTACCGTATCGTAGCGTGTCGCGTAGGGATACGTGCCGTCAGAACCAGTTGCCACGAGGAAGGTGCCGTCCGTGGCAAGCCCCCGCACCATGTCCACTGTGACGCCGCTGGAGGACGGGAATGGCAGCGGGGTAAACTGCGTCCATGTCGTAGGCGGCGCGGTAATGCCCTTAACGGTGTTCAGATTGGCGATTCCCGGCAGAAATTCCCCCGCGGGTCCTAGCTCGGCCTGTTCACAGGCAACGAACGCAAGCACGGCTATAAGCGCCGCGCTTTTCAAGAATTTTTTCATTCTAGTTCTCCTAAAAATGATCTATACCGTTGCGGCCGCAACGTTCCTTTTAACGGCCGCGCCCTTGGCAAGATAGCCGCAGGCCGGCCAGTAAAAATACCATCATACATTCCGCTAGTACAAAACCTCTTATCGCGTACACACAGGGTTCCCCCGGTGAGCGGCCCCCCTCACGCGCCCGCGCCTTTACTATTCACTTTTAAGAAGCGGATACCCGCTTGCCGCGTCCCAGTCCCATACGTCCCGGCCCCAGCCGAGCTGGCCCGTTCCCATTCCAAAGAAGGTATCCTCCGTGACATCCGCTACATACAGGCCGTTTGCGGTGTTTGGGGTACCATCCGGACTACCATCCTGCACATCCTGGACATTGCTTATGTTGTTTTGAAGCTGGGTTGATGTGCCCCCGCTCGCCGGATACACGATTCGCCGCCATGTCTTTGTCGCGGTGGTGTTCGTGCCGTCTATCGTGATCTTGCCGTTCAGCGCGGCGCATTTTGATATGGTTAAGTTCGCGTTATTTTGGCTACGGGCCGCGAGGCCGCCCGCAAAGACAATTGCGGCGGTTTCGACGCCGGCATAGTTGTTGGTGAGGGTAAGGCTGCCGACGATGTAGCTTTCTGTAAAGGTTCCGCTCGCGGAGCTAATGTAACCCGCGAGGCCGCCCACGGCTTGGCCCGGACTGGTATTCGTTGATCCCGAAACCGTTACCAGCGTTACGTCGCAGAACGCATAGTTGTAGCGGAACGGCAACGCTGCCGTAGGCGTCGTCTGTCCCGAAATGCCGCCGATTACCGCATTGTTGGTGGTGCTGGCCGCTGATGTGTCTGTCTTGGTTACTTTCAGCGTCGCGCGTCTGTCCGCCGAGCCGATGTAGCTGTATTCCGCCACGCCGTTGCCCGTCAAGCCGCCAGCATATAAAGTTCCGCTTGTTCCGGTTCCGATTGTTATATCTATCTTTAAAGCGCCCGCTATACTGCTACGCGACACGTTGCCATTTCCGTCAAGGCCGCCTATATACATAGCGGAGCCTCCATTGTAGGGGAATTCTACAGTTATAGTGTCCCCTTCGACGGAACTGTCGGTTATCGTCCCGGTGTTTCCAGCCAAACCGGCTATATATGTAGTCCCCCATTGTGCGGTTTCAGTTCCTGTTACTTTCAACTCGTCAAAGCGGACACGGCACCGTTCTATTTTTGATGTTGAGCTTGATGAGGATATACCACCGACCTCATACGTTCGCACGAAGGTGCCGCCGAAGGTGTCCTCCGATCTTAGCACTATGCGGTCTATGTCAACGAGGCAGTCCTTAACAGTGAGGGGTCTCCCGATTCCGGCTAACTTTGCGGCCCCCGTAGATGTTATTGTGTCTGCGGCGACATTCAGTATCAGTTCATCCATCGTTACCGTACAGTTTTCTATGACACCACCCGCAACGCTTGTGCAGATGCCGGCTACCTCCGAAGTCGTTCCTGTGCTGTTCACCGTAATCGGGCCGGTCATCTCCGCGTTCCATATCCCGCCCGTGGTTTTTATCCTGCCGGCAATCCCGCCTACATACTGCTCTCCGTTGCCGTCAATGTCCAGCGGCAGGGACGAGGTGATGTTTGTCAACTCGGTCGCGTACCCCTCTCCTACCGCGCCGCCCACGATGTTTTGGGGAGCGGTGCCTACCAGTACCGTCGTAACGTACAGGCCGCAATCCCCCTCTGCCGCCCGCAGGGTTATGTCCGTTATTTTGGATCCGCGGGCAAGCGCCGCCAGCGCCGCGATGCTCGGCCAGGGGTCTGATCCCGCATAAGCTCCTGTATAGGCGATGCGCTCTTCCGCCGTGTTTGCCAGTTCCACCGTCAAATCGTGTATGTAAGCGTTGTTTATGCAGCCGAAAAGCCCGATGAAGTACGCGCCCGCGTAGCCGTCCGTCGCGCCGCCGTCCGTAGCGGCCTCGTCCTTCGTGCCGCCCGACAGCTTGAGGCCCGAAATCGTCTTGCCGTTCCCGTGCAACACGCCGGAAAAGGGTGGCTGCTCTTCGTTGTACAGGGCGCATTCCATGTTTTTGCAGATCAGCGGCAATACCGCGTCCCTGAACGTAGTCGGCACGAGCGGCCCGCCGCACTGCCTGCACGTGCTGCCTATGGCCCGCCATACGTAGGGCGTCCCCGGCGTCACGTCGAAGCGGTTCTCGTCCTTCTCGTACAGCGCCGAAAGGTCTATGTCGTTCCCCAGGTAGTATTCCCCGTCCGCCGGGTACTCCTCCACAAGCCCTATGTTCGCCAGCTGTTCCGCCGTCTCTATCCGTATGCCCGGCGGTACGGACACATCGTAGTAGAATTCCCGCGTCAGTTCCTCGCACCCGCCCGCCGCCAGTAGCGCCAGCAGGGCCGGCAGGGCCGGCAGCGCGGTAAACGGGCGCCCACGCTTTCCGCCGTTTCCCCCCTTAATCCGGCTAAAAACAGGCATAAAACGCCGCTTTGCGGGCTTTTTGCTTAGCGCTCCATGGGGGGGGGGGGGGTCGAGGCGGGGTGTAAAAGGCAGGTGTCCCGGGCGGTGTTCCGCATGGTGTTCCACGCGGGCGGGCTGTGGTTTTGTGTTTCCAAACATGGCTTTCTCCTCCTTGCCGGCCCGGTGTACCAGTGGTTCCGCACCGACGAATCCATGTTACCGCGAGTCAAGTTGTTTTGTCAAGCTATTCGTTTTGATGTGCCATTCGTTTCAACATGCTATTCGGTAGGCCGCCGGTGGTCGGCTGACGGGAGGGTGGTCGGCTGGCGAGTGGGGGGTCGGCTGGCGGGGAGGGGTCGGCTGGCGGGGAGGGGTCGGCTGGCGGGAGGTGGGCGGGCTGGCTGGCGGGGGCTGGCTGGCGGGAGTGGGGGCGGCTGGCGAGTGGGGGGTCGGCTGGCGGGAGCGGGGCGGCGGCTGGCTGGCGGGGTCGGCTGACGAGTGGGGGCGGCTGGCGGGAGGTGGGCGGCGGGCTGGAGGGGGCTGGCTGGCGGGAGGTGGGCTGGCTGGCGGGAGGGGGGGGGGGGGGGGGGGCTGAGTTAATATTGAGCAGTGAATCGTGCCGGTGTCAAAAACCGGTTTTCGGCTGATGCACCGTGATTCCTTCCATGCTTATCGCTTCGGGCGCGTCCACCGGCACGATTCTGCCAAGCACCTCAAGCGGCCGTTCAGGATCGATGTTGGCGGCA
>JAITKQ010000093.1 GCA_031278295.1 Spirochaetaceae bacterium
ATCAAGCTGCTTCAGGACAAACACCAGAAGCCGCACCGGATCGTCCGGGGGAATCAGTACGCCCACATCCATCGGCAGGCACAGTTGATTCAAGGTGGAGAGGGGTGTATAGTTTTTGGCGGGTAAGGTTTTCATATACCCAGTATAGCAGCCGGGTGGTTCCGTTGGAATTCCCCGGCTCTTTTTTGTCTTTCGGGTCTGGCCTTCACGGCACAACTGGTCTGAAGCGGGCCGGCGCCCTCCCGCCGAATCGGGGACTTCTTTTACAGCCCCAAATGCGCCCAAATTACATGAAGAATTTTTGTAAATGCAAAACTGCCGGGCTAATACCCCGCGGGCGGGCGCGTCATTCGCGGTTCCTGAAACATCAAATCACCCCTCGCCTACAGCCGCGTATGCCTATCGCCCCTTTCGGCCCCGACGGCACGACGTAAAACCCGCCTTCGGTACGCTACCGCGTAGCGGATGTGAGACCCGCTGGCGGGCGCGTATGCCTATCGCCCCTTTCGTACCTGAGGGCAGAACCCGAAGTCCGCCTTCAGGACGCTACCGCGTAGCGGACTTTAAACCCACTGGTGGGGGGCGGGGCTGTGGTGCGCTGGTATAATTGCCTAAACAAGAAGCTTTCTTGCGCCGAAATTCATTGTATGAGTTTGTTGCTTCGTGCATAAAAGAAGCGCCGGGCAGTTGATTTTTTGCCCTATGAACCCCTGCCAGCCAAAAGTTTGCGGCAAGCCGGATTGCGCTTGACAGCGCCTGGCTTGCGGCGTTTACGAAGCGGACCCTACCGCGAAAAACCACAAGCGCAACAGGCCGCCGGGGGAACGATGACGCGCCGGCCTTGCACCGGCATTCTTGCGGAAGCTGAGGGAACGGCTCCGACAACCCTAAACGACACGGATGGTCTTTTTGAGGAGGCAGGGCGGTGTTGAGTCAAGCCCTATTTTGTCCGTCTGATTTTTTAACTTCCGGCAACGCGCCCGCTTCATACACGGCGGATACATACACGGACAGATCGTGTACGACGGCGGAATCGGCAGAAAAACCTGAATTCTCGGAATACCTCGCGGCCCTTGACGAAAAGGCGGGCATTGGGGGTGAAGCCCCTGACACGGACGAAGCCGCCGCCGCCCCGGAAAACGAAACCGTGCCTGAAGAGGCGCTTACCGTCGTTGCCGTGGAAAGCATCCTCACGCTGTTTAGCGGTAAAATCGCGCCGCGCGGGGAAGAGGCGGCGCCGGACACGGAGGATTTGGCCCTTAGCGCCGCCGAACCTGGAAGCGCCGGGGAAGCAAGCGAGCCCGTGCCGGACGAGGCCGCCAATAGCCCGTCACGGACTCCGGGCCCGTCACGGCTGCCGGATACGGCGGAGGCTGGCGAAGAACAGGCGGCGGTGGTGGAAAAAAACAGTGCCATGAACGGGCATAAAACGCTTTCGGACGACGGCAACGGGAAACCTGAAAACAAGCCTAAAGAATCGGGTGAAATCAGAGACACGATTTCGGGCGAAGACGTATACTTTGACGAAAAATCCCCCGTAATCAGGGAAGAGCCGGAGTTAGGATGGCAGGAGGACGGCCTTGCGGATTCAGGCGCCGAGACAGCCTCCGTTACGGCAAAAACTTTAGATAGCGAAAACCCGGTCGATCAAGAAGCCTTAACTTTTAAAGGGGCGGACATTTTGGTACGCGCCGCCGGGCCGCGGACAGATGAAAAAAGCCCGGTCGCTTTGGCAGGCGGCGGGGAAAAAGCCCTGTCCGGGCGGACCCGGCGTAACACGGCAGCGGAGCGGGCGAGAAGCGACAGCGGAGCGGAGGCGGAGCGAAGCGGTACCGAAGGCGCTACGGTGCGGGGGGCAGGGACTCAGGAATTCCGGCGTGTAGGCGCCGTTCCGGAAACGGAAATCACGGTAAACTTTCGCGGCGGCGAGCCGCGGAGCGCGGCGGCGGGGGAAGCGGGCGGTTCTGGGGTTTTTGGCGGCGCTAAACAGCCGGCCTCGTTTGAAACATTTCTTGCCCGCGAGCTTCAAGAAAACCTGAACGGCGACATTGTACGGCAGGCGCGGGTACTGCTCCGCGAAGGCGGGGAAGGGACGATACGGCTTTCCCTGAAGCCGGAATCGCTCGGCAAGGTCAAGATACGCCTCGAAATGACCGAAAACAAGATTACGGGTAAAATCGTTGTTGAAAGCGGCGAGGCGCTACGGGCCTTTGAGCGCGAGATGGAGTCTTTGGAGCAGACCTTCCGTAGCGAGGGTTTTGACGGTGCGAGTCTCAGCCTTGAGCTTGCGGAACATCGGGAACCGGGCGGCAGCGAAGGGGAATGGCCTCCGGGCGGCGGGAAAATTTCGAGCGAAACCGCGTCGTCCCGCTACGATGAGAATGCCGGCAATGGCGCGTATTTTGGCGCGGCGTATTCGGCGAAACAGATAAACGTCTTGGTATAGGAGTTTTTAATGGACATAGGTACCAATTTAGGTGCGCGTGAGATGTCGGAGACGAATCGTCTTGTCAACGAATTTAACGCGAAAATCAAAGAAGGCAGGGCAAATAGCCAGAGTCTGGGCAGGGACGACTTCCTCAAACTTCTGGTTACCCAACTTTCGTATCAGGATCCGACCGCGCCTATGGAGGACAAAGAATTCATAGCGCAGATGGCTCAGTTTTCATCGCTGGAGCAGATGACGAACATGGCAAGCGATTTTTCGCGGCTGGCGGAAATTATCACCGGCAACGAGGCCGCGTCGGCGATAGGGAAATCGGTGGAAATTCTGGAAGGGGATAACTTTGTTCAGGGCACGGTAAAGGCGGTGACACGCGGCGGCGCTCCCCAGGTACTGGTAAACGGAAACTATTACCAGTGGAGTCAGGTAACAAAAATTTTTGAGGAATGAGTTAAAACTGTTTTAACAGAGAGGTAACGCGATATGATGCGATCATTGTTTTCCGGTGTGTCCGGCTTACAGAATCATCAAACGAGGATGGATGTTGTCGGCAATAACATCGCCAACATCAACACGACCGGATTCAAGAAAGGGAGGGTAAACTTTCAGGATATGCTGTACCAGCAGCTTCAGGGGGCGGCACGTCCAACGGAAGAGGTTGGGGGCGTAAACCCGAAAGAAGTCGGGCTCGGGATGTCCGTAGCCGCTATAGATACCATACATACCCAGGGTTCGCTCCAGTCTACCGGGAACATCACCGATTTGGCGATCATGGGGCAGGGATTCTTTGTGCTGGCCGAGGGGAACAACCAGTTTTACACACGGGCCGGCGCTTTCGGGTTGGATAACGAGGGGACGCTGGTAAACCCCGCCAACGGCATGAAGGTGCAGGGCTGGATGGCGGAGGATGTGGACGGGGTTACGCTGCTGGAGGTATCCCGCAATGTTGGGGATATAACGATTCCGGTAGGCGGGAAGGATCCGGCCCGTGCCACAGGCCGCGTGGAATTCGCCTGTAACCTGGACAAACGGACGCCGTTCATACCTGAAGGCGCGGACGATGCGGCGGTACGGCAGGGAACCTGGAACACCCAGATAGAGATTTACGATACGTTTGGCCAGATTCATATACTGCAAACCACGTTTACCCGGGTGCCGGATACGGCTAACAGTTGGACGGTTGCCGTAACGGTTGACCCTCAGGCGGAAGCCCCCACGAATACGGCGGTAGGGCTTGGCGCGGCCCCGCCTGCGGCGGGCGGGGCCGCGGCCTACACGGTAAACTTTGACAACAACGGGACGATAGTGAGCGCGGTGGATGCGGACGGCAACGTTTCAGGCGGGGATGCGGGCGGCCAGGTTGTGATGAACGTTGCCTACGATGTGCCTGCCACGGACGCGGGTGCGGACGGGGCGGCAACACGCCAGTTTTTTACGCTGGATATGGGGAACGTAGGCGGGTTTACGCGCGCGTTGACACAGTTTGCCGAGTCCAGTTCGTCCAAGGCGGTAACGCAGGACGGCTACACCATGGGCTATCTGGAGAGTTTCAAGATTGATCAGAGCGGCGTGATAACCGGCGTATACTCCAACGGAACCAACCGAACCGTAGCGCAAATCGCGCTTGCAACTTTTACGAATCAGGGTGGTCTTGAGAAGAACGGGGACACGGCCTTTGTGGTGTCCAACAATTCCGGCAACGCAAACATAGGGCCCTCCGGTATAGCGGGAAGGGGCAAGGTAATTTCCGGTACGCTGGAGATGTCAAATGTGGATATGGCGGCGGAATTTACCGACATGATCGTTACCCAGCGCGGTTTTCAGGCCAACAGCCGCACGATACAGACGGCCGATCAGCTGCTTCAGGAAGTGTTGACGCTAAAACGGTAGCATTGGGGATAGCGCGACAGCGCTTGACAGTCAGGCTGTAATGTATTACAGTTTGTAATGGGCATACCTGTCGCGGGGGTATGTTCTGTGCGGGGTTTATCGCCTGGCATTAGACCCAAGCGCGAACAAGAGGTAACAATGACCAGTTTAAGGTTGCCTACGGATGTAGAGCAAAAAATTTTTTCGTTTGCCAAAACAAGGAATCGTACCAAATCCGCCGTTATTATTGCGGCGCTTGAGCAGTTTTTTGAGCGGGAGGAGGAGGTCGATTCCTTTGAACTGGGCAAAGATCGCTTTGGACGTTTCGGCAGCAATTCCCTTGAAACGTCCTATGTGGCGGAGCGGGGGGCCGGCGAATATGTTTCGCGGGGGGGCGGACGCTTGTCGGCTGATTACAAGAAACTTGTAAAAGGAAAAATCCTTGCTAAATACCGTTCTCGTTGACGCCGGCCCCTTGATAGCCTTGTTTGACAGGGACGATAACTACCACGAAGCGGTAAAGGATTTTCTGTCAAAAGGTCAGTACAGGTTTGTGAGCACGGCGGCGGTGCTTACGGAAGTTTCGTATATGCTGAATTTTAGCATTGGGGCGCAGGTAGATTTTTTTGAATGGGTACTGAAAAAAGGCGTGATACTTTGCGATGTAGAATGCGGCGGCATCCCGCGCGTCATCCAGCTTATACGAAAATATTCGGATTTACCTATGGATTTTGCGGATGCCACGTTGGTGCTTGCCGCGGAAAAAACCGGCATACGGAGCATTATCAGCATAGACTCTGATTTTGACATATACCGTCTGCCCGGCAAGGAAAAGATACATAATATTTTCAGCGGTAAGGATTACGCATGATAAGGGTAACCCGCTTGGACGGAATGGAGTATTACATCAATCCTCATCAAATAGAAACTATAGAAAGTAAACCGGACACGACGCTGTTGATGTTGTCCGGTAAAATTGTTGTTATACGTGAAAAACCGGAAGCGGTGATAGACAGGATCGTTGATTACCGGAAGCGTATAGGCGGTTTTAAGAACGAAGAATGAAGGCTGGCGGTAGGTTTATATGGATTTAGGATCGCTTATCGGCGTTGTCGGCGCTTTGGCCATGATGATACTGGGTGTTATTTCGGGCGGCTCCGGTATCTCGACTTATGCCGACTTGCCGTCTCTGTTGATCGTTGTTTTGGGTTCATGGTTTTGTTTTATGGCATCATCCTCGATTGGGAGCGCGGTCGGCATATTCAAGATCATGGGTTTGACGTTTTCCGTGCCGAATTTTGGTGAAAAAGGAATCGTTGTTAAACTGATGGCTTTTTCGGACAAGGCGCGCCGCGAGGGTCTGTTGGCGCTTGAAGAGGAGCTTGAAGACCTTGATGATGAGTTTATGAAGAAGGGGCTGCGTCTTGTTGTGGACGGGACGGACGCGGCTATTGTACGCGATCTGCTTGAGATCGAGGTGAGTCAGATGCAGGACAGGCACGCTACGAAGATAGGCGGCTTGAACATGTGGGCGGCCTTGGCTCCCGGTTTTGGTATGTTGGGCACGGTTATCGGCCTTATAGCGATGATGAAAAACCTTGAGGACAAGGCCTCCGTAGGCCCCAACATGGCCGTCGCCCTTATTACAACGCTGTACGGCTCCATGATAGCAAACTGGCTTTTGACTCCGATCATAGCGAAACTCAGGACCAACGACGCGAGAGAAACGCAGGTTCGTGAAATGATCATCGAGGGGATACTTTCCATACAGGCAGGCGATAACCCGCGCATTCTGGGAATGAAACTGGTGGCGTACCTGTCAACGGAAGACCGAAAGGAAGTTGAACAACAGCTTAACAATTAGGAGCGGGAATTGGCAAAGAAGAAAAAAAAGGAAGGGGCAGGGGGACCCACCGGTCAGGAATGGCTTACAACATACTCGGACATGGTTACGCTCGTACTGTGCTTTTTTGCCGTAATGTTCAACCCGGACGAGGTTACGCCGTCGTCCATGGCACAGCTTTCCGTGTCTTTTATGGCGCGCGGCATGGGCGCGAACCAGGGCGGCAACACGCTTTCCTTGGGCCGCTATGCCGAGTTGGGAAACAACATCAACTCGCTACCGTCAAGCAGCAAGGGTAAATCGCTTGGTACCGCGCTGGATAAGGCGACAAGCATTTTTGCGCCGGAAATAAAATCAAAAAAAATGACGATTACATCGGACGAACGCGGCGTTATAATAAGCCTTGCCTCCGACGCTTTTTTCGCACCGGCCAGCGCCGTTATAAATATTGAGACGACGCGCAATATACTGTTGCGGCTGGGGCAGCTTCTCGCGTCAGGGGATCTTGCCGGCAGAAAATTCCGTATCGAAGGGCATACCGATTCGACTCCGATAGATCCCGAAGGTCCTTGGGAATCGAACTGGCATCTTTCGGCTATGCGCGCGATCAACGTGTTGCACTATTTAAGCGATCTGGGAATTTCCGAAAAACGCTTTCAGGTCGCCGGTTTTGCCGATACCATGCCGGTAAGCAGCGATGACACCCCGGAAGGGAGAGCGTATAACCGCAGGGTGGACATTATCATCCTGGATGAAGCACATTTGTAGGGAGGAAAGAATATGTCTGACGAAGCTGATGTCAACCTCGAAGAAGATGGAAAAGACTATGATGCGGCAGGCGGGGGAAAAAAGCCGGGTGCCGGGCTGCTTCCCAAGCTGTTAAAATTCATAGCGATTGGGCTTGGCGCACTTATATTTATAATTACCGTTACACTACTCACGGTCAACATTATGAACAAAGGCGGGAAAAGCCAAACCGTTATTCCCATGACCGACTCGTATGCCGCCGTAAAAAAGCAGTACTCAATGTTTACCCTGATAGGGAATGTTGCTACGCGGACCCGGGATCCCACACCATGGAATGTTTCTGTCGATATGATAATCGGGTACGATCTTAACGATACCTCGACGGCAATAGAGTTGACAGCGCGTCTGTACGAACTGCGTGACTCCGTGCGGAGTTACTTTAGCAGTAAATCCGTTTCCGAGTTGCAGCCCGAAAACGAAGCGCGTATAAAAAATGAAATTCGGGAACGCCTGAATACCACGGTACTTGATAAGGCTCGCGTTCGTATAGTATTATTTGACAAGCTGGATCTTTACGAGATGGAATGAGTCTTTACAAGGTACTAGGGCGTGTATTATGGGGCTAAAATCCCGGTTTGTTCGATTCGTTCCAGAGAATATTTCTTTAAAGTATGTCTGGTTAGGAGACAAACTACTTAAGAATGTATAAAGTGCCATACAGTTCGAAAGGGCCTGAAAAAAACAAGCAAGGGTTGTTTTGTATTGCCGGCACGGGTTGTAAAAAATGTGAGTGGTATGTAAAAACAACCGTCAGTACATATATCTCAAATCAAAAGAGTGTAACGAGACAAACAACCGTCTGCGGGTTTAACAAAAGGTTTTACAGTGATATGACTCATAACCTGTCCGTATACAGCAAGGGAACTTGAGCTCCGGGCTATTGTATGAATTATTCCTGCCTGCATACACATACATCCTTCTGCGATGGCAACGGCGCGGTAGAGGACTTTTGTGCGGAGGCCTATAAAAAAAGATTTGTTTCGCTTGGTTTCAGCGCCCACGCGCCGGTAACAAAAAAAACCGGACTCAAAACGGACTGGCATTTGGACGATGAACGTTTGGATGAGTACTGTACGGCGGTACGGGAGGCGCGCGGGCGATGGCGCGGCAAACTTGAGGTCTACCTGGGCCTTGAAGTGGATTATATTGACGGACTTGTTTCGGCAGCCGATTTTGATTGCGCGGAGCTTGACCTTGATTACCTGATCGGTTCTGTTCATTATGTTACACGCTCGCGTTGCGTTGATGGCTCTTCCGGTGAATTTAAAAAACTGTTAAACGAAGACTTTGGCGGGGACGCGATGGCGCTTGTAGACCGTTACTGGGACTGTATGGAGCGTATGATCTCTAAAGGCGGCTTTGACATAATAGCCCACGCGGACATAGTAAAAAAAAATAATAGGGGCGACAGGTGGTTTTCGGAAAATGATGAACGCTACATAAAACGCTTGGAACGGATAGCCTGCGTGATAGCGGAAAGCGGCCTTGTTACAGAGCTAAACACAGGCGGTCTTAACCGCGGCGTAACCGTTGAGCCTTACCCCTCGGCCCGTCTTTTACGGCTGCTTCAGAAAAAGGGCGTACCCGTCATGATTAACGCGGACGCGCACAAGCCGGAACATCTTGGTGGATTTTACGACGAGGCCCGCCGTCTGCTTTTGGAAACCGGCTTTACACGGCACAGCGTTTTTCAGGGACGGCTGGACGGCAGGCCGGTCTGGAAAACGGAAACCCTGTAGTGTAAGCCGGCTCGTAAGGCGAAACCCGGCTCCTCGTAGCAAACCCCGGCGCAGCCCGCCAAGATCAAAGCCGAAAGAAGCGGCAAAATAGCGCGTATAAAACGTAAAAAATTGTTGTTCTTAAATCATAGTTATTTCCTCCTTGATAGTTGAGGCTTTCCCAAAACTTCAGTTTTGGGAAGACAAGCTCTGCAAGGCCGGCAAGCTTGAAATTCGCGGTTTCGCAAGGCTGAAAGCCTGAAGCCTGAAAAACTGCACGGGCCAACGGCTCCAGCCTGTCCCAAAACCGTGCGGGTGAGCGCACAGTCAATTAGTTTTGGGACAGGCCCGCCGTTGTCTTGCGGATTACCCTGTCGTGTGGCATAATATCAAGGGAGATGTTCGTCAACTATGTTTTCAACACATCCGCGTTCAAACACGACGTTACGGAAACCGACATTCGAGCGGCCTTTTCGTTCCCACTGTTTAACGGCCTTATAGAAGGATACGACAACAAGTACCTGCTGACCGGTTTTGGCAGCCGCGGAAACATACTTGAAATCGTATACAACCTTATAGACGAACAATCCGTTAATATTTTCACGCCATGCGGTGCCGCAAAGCGTACCGTATGTTGCGGAATCAGGATTACCAGGAGGAATACATGTCTGTTATGACCGAAGAGGAAGCGTATGCGCTGGACGAACTTTTGACGAGAACAACGCCCAAAATAAACCCCGCCGTCCGGGGTATAGGCGCACGGAAGGGCTTCAAAATGATAGCGGTGGATGATTTTTCCGCCGACTATATCACCGCCAAAGCTCTCGCCACCCGGCAGACGCCGGAGGAGATCATTGCCGGCCTGGTACGCGGCGAACTGGCCGCCGATATTTGAGCCATCATTATTCACTGTTTATTCCTCGTTCATTGCTACTTGTATGCCTAATTCCAATAGACGGGCCGTACATGTTATACTGGCTCCATCATGATTTTTTCCAAAACGATAGCGCTTCCTTCAGGCGGGCCCGTGTATGTTGATGTAGCGCTGCCTGAAACGTTTACGCCCGGTTCCACGCTACGGCTTGAGATCGTCGAAAACGGGATGGGCCATAATGCTGACTGGAAAGCGGTATTTCCGCTTGAACCCGGCGAGACGGTAAAACCGCTGTACGGCTTATTCGAAAGTGACGGGCATGAGCTTGATCGCTTTCTGGAAGAAAAGCGCGGTGAAAAAAGCCTGTAAGACGAGATAGAGGCGCGTTCCGTGCGGGATAGCGAAAGCCGCAAGAACCGGTGAAAAGGTATATCTTTGATGCCTGCGCCCTCATTGCCATCGCGAACAAGGAGAGGGGCGCGGACGCCGTGCAGGAATTGATACGCCGGGCAGAGGCGGGCGAAGCTGTCGTTTGCATCAGCGTAGTAAATCTCTTTGAAGTTTGTTACAAACTTATCCGGCAAAAGGGAATAAAATCCGCCGGCACATTCATTAAATCTGTTTTGTACGCTTCCCCGATAAAAATCATTGATACGATTGACATAGCCGTTTTCCGTGAGGCCGCAAGATTCAAGACGGCGTACAAAATATCCCGTGCGCGTTTCGTACCCTGCGGCAGCGCCCCCGACAGACAGCTTTAAGGGGGCTTATACTTACACTTGGAAACCCGCTTGACCCTAGGTGAATTGGAGGAAGCCCTCACGGAAGTCTATGAAGTACGGCAGGAAGACTCCGCCTTTCCCAAATCCGTCATACCGACATTTTGACCATACCCGCGTAACCCATTAAGCTGTTAAATAAAACGGCCCCTTTACGGGGCCGCCTTTTTCGTTGCCATTGCGCCATTGCTACTGCGCTTTTACCGCGCCCGCCGCGCCGCCTGCCGGGATAGTCTGGCCGTAGAAGTCCAGTTCCGGGTAGCCTTCCGGCAAGGTGTCAGGCAGCTTGCCCGCCGCCGCGCTCTCTGAAAACGGCTTGAAGCTGCCCGGGCTTACGGGGCTGGACCCAATGCTAAACGTGTCATCGGTTCCGGTTTTGTAGCCGCTGCCGTTGCCGGCAGTGTCATTGCCGGCAGCGTTGTCCGAGACGTTGTAGCCGCCGGATGTTGTCGTGCCGTAGACCACGTGGCCGTCTGCGTCGCTTTTCGCGGTGTTTCCGATGAACAGGTTGCCCGTCAGCGTAACGTCTCCACTGGTCACCCTGTAAATCGCGCCGCCACGCTGTGCCACGTTGCCGTAGAAGGTGCAGCCCCGCACGGTCAAGCCGCCGGTGGTATAGACAGCCCCGCCGCCGCTACCGGTGGAGGCGCTCGTCTGGTTGTCGCTGAATATGCAGGATTCCAGCGTAAGGTCCCCTTTGTTCCGTATCGCTCCGCCTTGAGCGGTTGCCCTGCCGCC
>JAITKQ010000108.1 GCA_031278295.1 Spirochaetaceae bacterium
CCCCCCCGCGCCCCCGCGCGCTGAAGGCCCCCGTCGACCGGAATAACCCCCTTCTTCGTGTGGCCGGGAGCCGAGGCGTGGGGCGGTGAGCGCCCCCGGCGACCGGTGTCAGCCCCTACGGGGTCAGACCCCACACCGAGGCGGAGCTGTCGCGCGCTGAAGGCCCCCGGCGACCGGATGGATCCCCTACGGGGTCAGCCCCCACACCGAGGCGTCGCGCGCTGAAGGCCCCCGGCGACCTGAGTCAGCCCCTACGGGGTCAGACCCCACACCGAGGCGGAGATGTCGCGCGCTGAAGGCCCCCATCGACCGGAGTCAGCCCCTAAGGGGTCAGCCCCCACCCCGCGGCGGACGCGGCTGGCGCTGCAAGGCCCCCGGCGACCGGGGTCAGCCCCTACGGGGTCAGCCCCCACACCGAGGCGGAGATGTCGGGCGCTGAAGGCCCCCGGCAACCGGGGGCAACCCCTAAGGGGTCAGCCCCCACACCGAGGCGGAGGCGGCTGGCGCTGAAAGGCCCTCGGCGACCGGGGTCAGCCCCCCCCCCCCCCCGCCACCGCGCCCTCCCCCCGAAAGCCACACTACCCACCACCCAACGCGCCCTCTGGCTAGAGAAACTACAAAAATGTATAATAACAGCATGAATCCCAACGTTTCCGTACAAACGGAAAGCAAGGTCAAACCGTACTCCGGCATGTACGAACTTGAACTACTTTTTGACATTGCCCGCACACTGGACAAACATGTCGAACTACGCTCCGCGCTTGGGCCTGTGTTGAGCATTCTGGAGGTACGGGCATCTTTAAAGCACGGAATGATAACACTGTTAAACCGTTCCACCGGTCTTTTGAAGATAGAAGAGGCCTACGGCCTGAAGGCCGAGGAGAAAGAACGCGGCGTTTACAGGCTTGGCGAGGGGCTTGTCGGCAGGGTATTTGAGACGGGCATAGCTATTTCCGTGCCGGATTTATCAAAGGAAGAACGGTTTTTGAACCGTGCAAAAAACCGCAAACGTGAGGACATGGCCGGTATGAGTTACTGCTGCGTCCCCATACGGGCGTCCGGCGGGGTGATCGGCACACTGAGCGCCGAGCGGCGGCTCAGCCTAAACGGCGCGGCGAATCCTGACGCGGAAAATTTGATGGCGCATGACCGGACGTTGCTGGAAAAGGTTGCCGCGATAATAGCGGACTCGGCAAAGCTGCGGGAACGCATCATGGAGGAACAGTACAAGGCAAGTCACGAGACCCCGAACGGTACAAACATAAAAAAAGACATCAAGGAACCGGCCTGTTACCAGTTGGGCCGCATCGATGCCAACAGCGCCATGATAGGGACGAGCAGCGCGATACAGGACATGTACGCGCTGGTGGCGCAGGTTGCGCCTACCGATGCCAACGTGCTTATTACCGGCGAGAGCGGTACCGGCAAGGAACTGGTTGCCGCCGAGATTTTCCGGCTTTCAAAACGGAACGGCAAGCCGTTT
Organism: Spirochaetaceae bacterium; assembly: GCA_031278295.1. GTDB lineage: Bacteria > Spirochaetota > Spirochaetia > Treponematales > Breznakiellaceae > JAIRMY01. Next base: position 1,484 of record JAITKQ010000108.1, read on the forward strand.
CTAAAGGTAAACTGCGCCGCGTTACCCGAATCGGTGATAGAAAGTGAACTCTTTGGTCACGAAAAGGGGGCTTTTACCGGCGCGATAAACCAGCGCAAAGGCCGTTTCGAGATGGCGGATACGGGTACCATATTCCTTGATGAAATCGGAGAACTTCCGCCGCAGATTCAGGTAAAGCTGCTCCGGGTACTACAGGAGAGGGACTTTGAGCGTGTCGGCGGCGTCCAAACGATAAAGGTGGATGTGCGAATCATTGCGGCCAGCAACCGCAACCTGGAGGACGAGATAAAGGCGGGACGTTTTCGCGAAGACCTATTCTACCGGCTGAACGTATTCATGCTGCATACACCGCCCCTCCGCCAGCGGAAAAGCGACATCATGCTACTTGCCGACTATTTTACGGAAAAGTACGCGGAAAAGAACGGCAAGCTGATAAAACGTATTTCCAGCCTTGCGATAGACCTGTTGACAAACTACCACTGGCCCGGCAATGTCCGCGAGCTCGAAAACTGCATAGAACGGGCGGTAATACTGTCCAAAGACATGGTTATACACTCTCACAACCTGCCGCCCAGCCTGCAAACGGCCGCCTCGACCAACACGGAACTTACCACCACGCTGGACGCGGCGCTTTCGCGGCTTGAAAAAGAGATGATAACGGAGGCTTTAAAAAACAGCGAGGGCAATATGTCCGCCGCGGCCCGTGCGCTCGGCATCACGGAACGGCAGATGGGGCTACGGATACACCACTACGGCATAAACTGGCGCGCCTTCCGCAAAGGCGCCTGAGCCCCGCGCCGCGCAGGGGAACCCGGCATACCGCCCGTCACATCGGACACGGCTCTGGACAACAAACGGGTCAAGGGATTTTGTTACGAGGCGCGGTAGTCTCCGGCAAGAGTTGCGATGCTCTTGACGGAGAAACGCGCTCCTCTCTGCCGGAACTGCCGGATGGCGCGGACCCGCCGGGCTCTTGTCAAGAATACTGGCTGAAGGTTTCCGACTTTTCTGTGCTGTTTATCCATGCAGCAGCGCCGTTGGGCGCAGTGTTTTTAAGCGCTGGGTTATCAGCATCTGAACCATACACGGTACCGCCGGACATAGTGAACGTGCCGCTGGTAACATACAAGCCGCCGCCGTTGGTGGTGGCCGTGTTCCCGCTGATCGTGCCGCCTGTCATAGTGAACGTGCCATTGCTGGCAACATTCACGCCGCCGCCGGCGCCGCTGGTATTTTTGTTGTTTTGTAGCTTTACGCCGCTGTTCATCGTAAGCGTTCCGTCAACCGTGATGAGCGCCTTCGACGCAGTGTAGTCCTTGCCCTTGCCGCCGTCTATCACAAGTTTGGCTAGGCCGCTGCCTGCCAGCGTAAGGCTTGCGCCGTTTTCCACCGTGAACAGGCTGCCGTCAAAGCCGTCTCCCCGTGTCAGTGTAATATCATCTTTACCGTACATGGGAACAAGCAGTACGTGCTTGCCGGAAGGGATGGTTATCTTGCTGTCAATGGTGAGATCCTTCAACACGAATATCCGGTCGGGAGTTCCCTCGGTTCCCTTAGAAGCGTCAACGGCCTCCTGCAAAGACTTGTAGTATAAGCCGCCCATGTTTACCACGCCGTCAGCCGGGTCGAGCTTGGACAGGCTTATCCTGAATTCGGTTTTTATATCAGTGCGGTCCTTCAGCCATACCGTCACCGTTTTTATATCGGGGCTTCCGTCGTCGTCTACAGGGCCAACTGTGTAGTCCTCTTCCGCCACCAGATCGAGCAGCTCGTCCAGGCCGTTCAGTCCTTGTATTTTCAGCCCGTACTTGTCGCTTGCCCAGGTTTCCGCGTCCTTCGGTATCGATTCTATGTCGGAAAAGGTATCCGTGTGCGGGGGTGTTTTTACGAATATCGTGTGTACAAGCCTTAACTCGGCCAGCCGTTCTTCTACCACGGAAATTATAGGCTGATTCAATAGTTCGCAACCCGTGAACAGTACCAGGCAAAAGAAAGGTAGCGGAAAGGCTTTTTTCAACACGAAACTCCTCTTTCAGATAGTAATAATATAATGTTATCCGCTGTTTTAGGCAAGTTTCGCCGGGTTTGCGGCAAAAAAGCGGCGAAAAACGGTTTATGCCGCCCGCATCGGATGCCTTTTGCCCGCTTCGCATTAGAAGGTGTCGTTCGTAGTACCGGTCACGCCTGTATCTGTGTTTACATTGCCGTTGTATTTGTACAGGGCGGCGCCATTGTTACCAGCGGTATTTGCGTTGGCGCCGCCGTCACTGCCGTAAACCGTGCCGCCGGTTTTGTTGAACGTACCGCTGTCAATATACACGCCGCCGCCTGCGTGCGCTGCCATGTTCCCGCTGATGGTGCCGCCGTTCATAGTGAACGTGCCGCTATCGTAAATATTCACGCCGCCGCCGTTGGTGGCCTCGTTCCCGCTGATGGTGCCGCCGTTCATATTGAACGTGCCGCTATTGTAAACATACACGCCGCCGCCTTTACCGGAGGTGTTAGTGTTGTTGTTTTGCAACGTTACGCCCGCGTTCATGGTAAGCGTTCCGCCGTCAACCGTGATGAGCGCCGCCTCCGCAGTGTAGTCCTCGTCCTTGCCGCCGTCTATGACGAGGCCGGACGTGCCGTTGTCCCCCAGCGTGAGGCTCGCGTTGCTTCCCACCGTGAACAGACTGCCGAAACCGTTTGCCCCGCGTGTGATTGTTCTCTCGCTGTCCTGCGACACAAGGCGGATGTGTTTGCCGGAGGAAAGCTCTATCGTATCTGCTTCTGCGTTCATCGTAACGTCCGCCAGCAGTCTGACCTCTATCGGGTTGGTAGCGATTCCGCCTGTGGCGAGGCCTATGGCGTCTTGTAATGTAGCCTTGTATATTGTTGTGCCGTCCGCCAAAACAACAGCCCCCGCGTCTTTTAGCTTGCCTTCGCCGCCTTCAAGCACAATCGTCTTCCCAACGCTTTCGCTTGTCGTGAACCGCGCTATTATGGCGTCTGAAAGTGTTGTTCCAGTGGCGGCTTTCAGCACCGCTGTCCCCGCACTCGTGTTTTCCGGCGTTATCGTTGCGACAAGCCCGCTTCCGGTCAGCGCGCCCACGGTAATCACCTTGTCTGACGGGAGGTACACATCGTTGTTCTGCTTCACGACCGCCCCGCCCGTCATGTTGAACGTGCCGCCGGAAAAATACACGCCGCCGCCGTTGTTGGTCGCCGTGTTCCCGCTGATGGTGCCGCCTGTCATCGTGAACTCGGTGCCGCTACCGTAAACATACACGCCGCCGCCATCGCCGTTGTTGGTCGCCGTGTTCCCGCTGATGGTGCCGCCCTTCATAGTGAACGCGCCGCCGGAAACATGCACGCCGCCGCCATCGCCGTTGTCGGTGTTTGTGGCCGTGTTTCCGCTGATGGTGCCGCCGTTCATAGTGAACGCGCCGCCGGAAATATGCACGCCGCCGCCTTTACCGGAGGTGTTTTTGTTGTTTTGCAACGTTACGCCCGCGTTCATGGTAAGCGTTCCGCCGTCAACCGTGATGAGCGCCGCCTCCGCAGTGTAGTCCTCGTCCTTGCCGCCGTCTATGACGAGGCCGTAGTAGTCGCCGCCCAGCGTGAGACTTGCGCCGCTTTCCACCGTGAACAGACTGCCGAAACCGCTTGCCCCGCGTGTGATTGTTCTCTCGCTGTCCTGCGACACAAGTCGGATGTGTTTGCCGGAGGGGATGGTTATCGTATCTGTTGCGCCCATCGTAGCGTCCGCCAGCAGTCTGACCTCTATCGGGCTGTCAGCGTCTCCATCTGTGGCGAGGCCTATGGCTTCTTTTACTGTAGCCGTGTATATTGTTGTGCCGTCCGCCAAAACAACAGCCGCCACCTTATCAGCCGGCTTTTGTAGTTTGCCTTGGCCGTCGACATCCGCAATCGTCATACCCGGAACGCTTGTCGTGAACCGCGTTATTATGGCGTCTAAAAGTGTTGTTCCAGTGCCGGCTTTCAGCACCGCTGTCCCCGCACTCGTGTTTTCCGGCGTTATCGTTGCGACAAGCCCGCTTCCGGTCAGCGTGCCCACGGTAATCACCTTGTCTGACGGGAGGTACACATCGTTGTTCTGCTTCACGACCGCCGAGTCTGACATGATGAACGGCCCGTTCCCGTTTACATACACGCCGCCGCCGTTTTTGCCTGCCGTGTTCCCGTTGATGGCGCCGCCTGACATGGCGAACGTCTTGTTTACATACCCGGTGCCATTGTTGTAAAACTCCACGCCGCCGCCATTGTTGCCTGCCGTGTTCCCGCTGATGGCGCCGTTTGTCATAGTAAACGACCCGCCGTTGTAAACACTCACGCCGCCGCCGTTGGCGCCTGTCGTGTTCCCGCTGATGGCGCCGCCTGACAGGGTGAACGTCCCGCTGTTAATAACACACACGCCGCCGCCGCTGCCGCTTGCCGTGTTCCCGCTGATGGCGCCGCCTGACATGGTGAACGTCCCGCTGCCGGCAACATACACGCCGCCGCCGTAGACGCTTGTCGTGTTGCCTGCGTCTGCATTCGTGCCGCCGATCGTACCGCCTGACATGATGAACGTCCCGCTGCCGGCAACATACACGCCGCCGCCGTTGCTTGCCGTGTTCCCGCTGATCGTGCCGCCTGTCATATTGAACGTGCCGCCGGCAACATACACGCCGCCGCCGGCGTTGCTGGTATTTTTGTTGTTTTGTAGCTTTACGCCAGTGTCCATGGTAAGCGTTCCGCCGGTTACCGTCACAAGCCCCGCGGTTATGTCATCGCCCCCGCCGCCGTCTATCACAAGTTTGGTCGGGTCGCTGCCTGCCAGCCTAAGGCTTGCGCCGCTTTCCACCGTGAACAGGCTGCCGTCAAAGCCGTCTCCCCGTGTCAGTGTAATATCATCTTCACCGTACATGGGAACAAGCAGTACGTGCTTGCCGGAAGGGATGGTTATCTTGCTGCCAATGGTGAGATCCTTCAACACGAATATCCGGTCGGGATTTTCCTCGGTTCCCTTAGAAGCGTCAACGGCCTCCTGCAAAGAATCGTAGGGTAAGCCGCCCATGTTTACCACGCCGTCAGCCGGGTCGAACTTGGGGTACATGCTTATCTTGAATTCGGTTTTTATATTAGCGTCCTCGTTCAGCCATACCTCCACCGTTTTTGTACCGGGGCTTCCGTCGTCGTCTACAGGGCCAACTGTGTATTCCTCTCCCGCCACCAGATCGAGCAGCTCGTTCAGGCTGTTCAGTCCTTGTATTTTCAGCCCGTAATCGTTTGCCCAGGTTTTCGCGTCCTTCTGTATAAACTCTCCGGCGAAAAAGATATTCGGGTGCGGGGGTGTTTTTACGAATATCGTCTGTACAAGCCTTAACTCGTCCAGCCGTTCCTCCACTACGGAAATTATAGGCCGATTCAAGATTTCGCAGCCCGTGAACAGTACCAGGCAAAAGAAAGGTAGCGGAAGGGCTTTTTTCAACACGAAACTCCTCTTTCAGACAGTAATAGTATAATGTTATCCGCTGTTTTAGGCAAGTTTCGCCGGGTTTGCGGCAAAAAGCGGCGAAAACCGGTTTATGCCGCCGTCAACCAAGAGAAATTCAAAATTTTAATGTTTTATGCAAAAAAAGATACGCTAACGGTGGTTTTGCAGGATAATCGTGTGTTTTTATTCGCAGTGGGGTCTAATACCCCCCCTCCCCCCCATGGGTGAATCAGGGTGTTATATCGGTACGTTCTGCCTTGTCTACCTACCGGCGGCGTGTTGCTTCGCGCGTAAAATTCCAGGAAAACCGCGAAGCGAAACTCCGGGGTTTATCACTTTTTCAGAGAAAAGGTGATAAAAACTTGCCGCAGGCGGCTAGGCGCCTAGCCGCCTGCGGCGGGCGCATACCGCGTACATCTCGCTGTTGTCTATCACCACTTCCAGCTTCATACCCAGGTTCCGCATCAGATCGGCGACCATGCCGGCAGGCGGCAGGCTGTCCATGCTCACGTCACGGTGGGCGTGTACGTGGACGCCGTTTATCCTTTCCTTGCTGCAAGAGTGCAGGATCGCCAAGAGTCCGCCATTTTTCAGGGCCGCCAGCAGGTTTTTTATCATGCGGGGTTTGTCGTCAATATGGGGAAAAACCGAGTAGCAGGCGATCACGTCGAAAGACTCTGGCAGGAAAGGATGCGTAACGACATCCCCCAGGATAAATGAGCAGCCTAATCCCTCAAATTTCCGTTTGGCCACCGTTATCATGTCCTCCGCAATGTCGATGGCGGTAATGTTTTTGCCGGCGGTATACCTTGAAAGCACAGGCAACAGCACCCCGGTCCCGGTGCCTACGTCAAGAACCGTATCGTTTTCCTGTATCAGCAAAAGGCGCGTCAGAATATCGACCTTCGTCATGTCGTTACGGGATATTTCGTCCCAGTTTTCCGCCCGCGTGTTAAAAAATTGTTCTTTGCTCATATTTTTTCCGTAAAAAATCCACACCCTGCATGGTCAAAATCGTAAGCCCGCCCACAACAATGATGCTTGAGCTTACCGGCAAATCAAGTATAAAAGAAAGCGCAAAGCCGCTCAGATTCATGGCAAGTCCGAAGGCCGCTCCCAGCAGAATTAGCGCCTTGAACGATCTGCCCAAACGCCGCGCCGCCAGCGCGGGTAGCAGCGTAACGGCGTCCACCAGCAAAGCGCCGGTTATCCGCATCGCCGCCGCTACCCCCACGCAGACCGACAGCATTATCAGCGCGTACACCAGCTTCGCACGGACACCGACCGCCCAGGCGATTTCCCTGTCAAACAGCACGATATGTACCTCCTTGTAGCAGCTCAGCAGAAAGGTGAATATCCCGCCCGCAACCGCGAGCGCCAGCCGGACATCACCCTCGGTAAGGCTCAAAATGTTTCCCCAAAAAAGGCTGAACGCGGAAACCGCCTGCACATTGCTCTTGTAAAAGATTATAAAGGCAAGCCCCATGCATACAGTCATAATCAAGCCCAGCGAGCCCCCGGCCGACACCTTGCCCCTGTAACTGATGAACGCAATCCCTATCCCGGACAGCACCGCCGCCAACATGGACATCATGGAGATGTTTATGCCAAACAAAAGCCCCAGCGCCCCGCCAAGTAGCGCCGCGTGCATCACGGCAAAGCGGGCCGCGATAAGTTCAAGGTTGAGGATGAATGCGCCCAGCACGGGAAAGCTGATTCCGCTTGCTGTAAGTACAAGAAAGGAACGGGTAAAAAAAGGCATTGAAAACAGTTCAGGCAATTTTTGTTACCCTGCCTTCGTTAAAACGGTACATCACGCCGCATTCTCCGAGCGCAGCCTCGTCGTGCGACACGATTAGCGCCGTGATGTGGCTGTACTCCCGCCGCTCCCTGATTATGCGTAGCAGATCCATCCGCCCGTCCGTATCCAGGCTGGAAGTCGGCTCGTCAAGTAGCAGGATTTCCGCATCCGTCACAAGCGCACGGGCAATCGCAGCCCTCTGCGCCTGACCGCCGGAAAGTTCATGTACCAGGTTTCCCGCAAGACGCGATATGCCGCAAGCCTCCATCGCCCGTTCAACGGAACGGCGATCCTGCCCGGACAGGAAGCGGAAGAAGCCAAGTTTGCCGTAAAGCCCCATGCCTACCGAGTCCCTAACGGTGAGGGGCAGGTTTCCCCCGGAAGTTCCCTGCGGCACATAGCCTATGCGAAGCCTGAATTTCCGCCCGCCCGTTCCCCAAGGGTTCCCACCCAGTACGCTTATGCTGCCAAGCGCGGGGCGCAGCATGCCGAGGCAGAGTTTTACAAAGGTTGATTTACCCGCGCCGTTTGGCCCGTAAATGCCGGCAAGGCTCCCCGCATTGATTGTCAGCGATACATCCTTCAACACGATGTTTTTTCCGTAACCGGCGAAAAGGTCCTTCGTCTCTATGATCCCGACGGCGGCCATTACTCTATATTCAACAGTATGCCGGCGTTGTAACGGAATACGTCCTCTACCGTTCGCGTTCCGTCCCTTCCCGGAAAGTTTATCAGCTCGGCGTAGGGCGCTTTCGCGGCTTCCGCCACCGGCCTGCCCGACGGGTTATGGTAGTTGTCAATGACTATGTCCGGTTTTAGGTTCACCAGTTCGAGGACAAGGGCCGGAGAGGGTTCGGCAGGCCCGTACTCGCCCGCAATGTCTATTCCCAGCCAACTTATAAATGGTGTCTGCATGCTGTTCACGACCGCGCGTTTTCCGTGGTATGCCCGCCGGATATCGTCCCTTATGCCTGCCGTAAAAGTGTCAAATCCCCTGACCCAGGTCTCGTACTTTTCGGTAGTTCCCAATATTTCCGCGATTTTTTTTGCTTCCGCCTTTATGTCGTTAGGATCGTTGGACACCTTGATCCGTAGCGTCGTCACCCCGGCGCTGCCGGCAGTTTCCGCCAGTTTTTTGGCAAACATTTCCCAGCCGGCATAGATGATAAGACTGGCTCTGCCGGCGGCCGTCAGGTCTGAAGGTTTTAGTTCGTATTCCGGCGGATGCCGCAGGTCTACCGGCGCGAGTATGTGAACGTTCTCCGCCCCCGCACAGTACGCTATCGCCGCAACCCAGGAGGTCGACACAACGGTTACGTTGCCGTCAGCCGTCTTGCCTTCCTTGTCGCCAGCGGCAAAAAGGGGGATCGAAACGCCCAAAAACACCGTGAACGCCAGAATTTTCGCGATAGACGCCGCACCGGTAAGGGGCTTTCCTAAATATAGGTTTTTTAGACTTCTTTTTCTAATTTTTTCCACACGAAACCTCTCAAAATGGTTCCATCCCGCAAAGTGTAGCGCACGAGGGCTGCCGTAACAGTCCCCGCCGCTCAAGTTTTTGTTCCGCAAAAAGCGGTAAAACTTGCGGTCCGGTTAAAAATATGAGGCTTCATGCCTTTTCCGTGCCAGGCTTCAGCCTGGCGCTTTGTCTAAACCGTTCGGCCCGCTTACGCTTCATGCTTTGCGGGACAATTTTATGTTGCCATATTTTAACCCGCCCAAGTCATTGCTGTCAACCCGCCAGCCCCGCCAGCCCCGCCAGCGGGTTTAAAGTCCGCTACGCGGTAGCGTCCCCAAAGCGGGGTCCGGGTTCTGCCGTCGGGTCCGAAAGGGGCGATAGGCATACGCGCCCGCCAGCGGGTTTAAAGTCCGCTACGCGGTAGCGTCCCCAAAGCGGAGTCCGGGTTCTGCCGTCGGGTCCGCAAAAAGCGATAGGCATACGCGGCTGTAAGCTGGGGATGATTTGATGTTTTAGAAACCGCGAATGTACGCGCCCGCCCGCCAGCGGGTTTAAAGTCCGCTACGCGGTAGCGTCCCGAAGGCGGAGTCCGGGTTCTGCCGTCGGGTCCGAAAGGGGCGATAGGCATACGCGCCCGCCAGCGGGTTTCACATCCGCTACGCGGTAGCGTCCCCAAAGCGGAGTCCGGGTTCTGCCGTCGGGTCCGAAAGGGGCGATAGGCATACGCGCCCGCCAGC
>JAITKQ010000064.1 GCA_031278295.1 Spirochaetaceae bacterium
GGGGGGTTCCGTTGGAATTCCCCGGCTCTTTTTTGTCGTTAGGGTCTGGCCTTCACGACACAACTGGTCTGAAGCGGGCCGGCGCCCTCCCGCCGAATTGGGACTTCTTTTACAGCCCCAAATGCGCCCGAATTACATGAAAAATTTTTGTAAATGTAAAACTGCTGTGCATGAACACACCGCTATTGGAAGTTACGGCATTTTTTTATAAACTAAATTTGAAGAGGTTTAACGTTTTCTATTACCCGATATGGAGAGTTTTATGGACGCGCTGAAAAAAAATCCGGCATGGAAGGGACGGCGGGGGCCGCTTGTCCTTGTAATCATGGACGGCGTTGGCATAGGGAAGTACAGGGAAGGGGACGCGGTTCACGATTCCAAAATGTACAATCTGGCGGCGCTTAGGGCGAAGAGTCCGTTTACCAGGCTAAAGGCGCACGGCAAGGCTGTAGGGCTGCCCTCCGATGACGACATGGGCAACAGCGAGGTGGGGCATAACGCGATGGGCTGCGGCAGGGTTTTTGAGCAGGGTGCGGCTTTGGTGTCCAACGCGATAGCGAGCGGCGCTATGTTCAAGGGTCAGGCCTGGCGCGAGCTTGTGGACGGTGTAAAGGCTTCGGGCGGCGCTTTGCACTTTATCGGGCTATTTTCGGACGGCAATGTTCACAGCCACATGGATCACCTGAAAGGGATGATAAAAGAGGCGAAGGCGGCGGGCGTTAAACGGGTGCGCGTCCATACACTGTTTGACGGGCGGGATGTGCCGGAAACGAGCGCCCTGCTCTACGTTGACGGTTTCGAGGCTTTTTTGAAGGAGCTTTCGGCGGACGGTTTCGACGCGCGTATAGCGTCCGGCGGCGGACGTATGTGGATAACGATGGACAGGTACGGTGCGGACTGGGAGATGGTACACCGGGGCTGGGATGTCCACGTTCACGGCGAGGGGCGGCATTTCGCGAGCGCGCGCGAGGCTGTCGAAACGTACCGCGCCGAAACGCCCGGCGTTATCGATCAGGATTTGAAAGAATTCGTTGTTTGCGAAAACGGTAAACCTATCGGCACGATAGAGGACGGCGATTCGGTGGTTTACTTTAACTTCCGGGGCGACAGGGCGCTTGAGATAACGGCGGCCTTTGAACAGGATGACTTTGACAAGTTTGACAGGGGCAGACGGCCAAAGGTACGCTACGCGGGCATGATGGAGTACGACGGTGACCTTCACGTTCCGCGCCGCTACCTGGTCTCTCCGCCGGCGATAGACCGTACCATGGGCGAATACCTTGCGGCAAGCGGCGTCCGCACGCTGGCAATCAGCGAGACACAGAAATTCGGGCACGTTACCTACTTCTTTAACGGTAACCGCACGGGCAAATTTGACGAAAAGCTGGAAAATTATGTCGAGGTAAGGAGCGATGTGCTGCCGTTTGAACAACGCCCCTGGATGAAGTGCGCCGATATAACGGACTATGTGCTGGAGGCTATACCGTCCGGCAAATACGACCATATCCGCCTTAACTTTCCAAACGGCGATATGGTGGGGCATACCGGTGTGTACGAAGCGGTGGTCTGTTCGCTTGAGGCGATGGACTTACAGCTTGGGCGGATAGCCGGCGCGGTCGAGGCCGCGGGCGGGGTAATGCTGATAACTGCCGACCACGGCAACAGCGACGATATGTTTGAACATGACAAAAAATCGGGCGCGGTGTTGCTGAAAGAGGACGGCTCGCCCAGGGCCAAGACCAGCCATAGCCTGAATCCCGTTCCCTGCATCGTTTACGACCCCGGGTACTCCGGCGAGTACAAGAACGGCGTGGACTCGTTAAAGACGGGGCTGGGTATCAGCTCCATAGCGGCTACCTGCATGGAGCTTTTGGGATTCATTCCGCCGGAGGACTACGACAGCTCCGTTTTGGAGAAAAACTGAGCTATGTTCTCGGTAACAATAAGCCCGCGTGTCGGCGAAACCGACGCGCTGGGGCATATCAATAACTGTGCCATACCCGCATGGTTCGAGCACGGGCGTACCCCGCTCTTTCGCATCTTTGACCCGAATCTGGATTTTACCCGCGAGACCTGGCGTCTTGTGATGGTTCATTCCGACTATGATTATGTCAACCAGCTTTTCTGCAATTCAAATGTCGAGGTAAAAACATGGATTTCGCGTATAGGCGGAAAGTCTTTTTCGATCGGGCACGAAGCCTGGCAGGGCGGACGCCTCTGCGTGAAGGGCGGCGTTACGCTTGTTTACTACAACTTTATCACGCAAATGTCCGAGCCGATCCCGACCGGCATCAGGGAGCAGCTTGAACGGCATCTGATTCCGTGCTGTACCGGAGCGCCAGCACCTGCAAAGCCGTCAAGTTAGCCGTCCCCGTACCCGGAAACCCCGGCGTCACTGCTGTCCGGCTTAGGCAAGCGGCAAAACGTCAGGCAAAACAGCTTAACGCTGTTTTGCGGCGGGGTGGTTCATTACTTGAATTACTGCTGAATTACTTGAATTATTTCAATTACTTCCCTAATGAAGCGCTGATTTATTCAATCGAGAATTCGCCAACTATGTTGGCGCAATCGGTGCTACTTTAATGCGAATGTCAACTTTGTTGACACATTTGCGCAATGAAATGAGCTCTCTCCTTGGGGCAACGATGATTGGCCTCAAGTTAATCAGCGTTGCCCTAACAGCACGAAAGAACGCGGATTAGGAACGCGAATGTACGCGAATGAGAGGGGCGGCAACCGCGTCAGCGGGTCGGGGTGCGGGGTCTTAGGGGCTGCAAGCCCCTAGGAGAGGGGGTGGCGGAATACCGCTTTAGCGGTATGGAGCCAGGGGGAGACTTCCCCCCCCCCCCCCTATAACCAAAATCACTTTTGCCACGGCACTATCGGAAAAAACAGCCCGTCCTGGTCAGGTTTACGGCTTATCGCGCCGTTTAGCGCACAGTCGATTTGTTTTGGAACAGGCCCGCCGGTCTATCGTTGACGAAAAAGCCGTCGTGTACGAAACGCGGGGAATGGAGGAGCAACCCAAAGGGCTTGCCTGGCGGAACCCCGCAAAGCCCGGTTTCCGGCACGAAGGGCCCCAAATGCGCCCGAATTAAATGAGAAATTTTTGTAAATGTAAAATGCTGTACTTTACAGACAGGCACTAAGTAGAAGCACTACATTTATAAAGCGTAAAGTACGGGCCTACCCTATCCGGGCTACCTGGTTTATCAGCGTACCCAGCATAGAATCGCCTGACTGTATCACCTTTTGGTTTGCCTCGTACGCGCGGTTCACCTCTATCATGTGAACCATTTCAAGAACGGGGTCAACGTTTGAGCCCTCTGTAAAACCCTGAACCACGCGGGGACGCGTTTCAATGTCCATGATCTGCGCCTCGCCCGAAGTGTCCGTGGCGCGGTACAGGTTTGAGCCCTGCTTTTCAAGGTAGCGGTCTACGTCAAACCCGACGATTTTGAGCGTGTCCCGCATGTACATATCTTCCCAAGTGTTGCGTTCACGCTCCACAAGCTCGTCGTCCGCGTACTCCCTGTTGATCCAGACACGTCCGGCCTTGTCAACCTGAAAATTGTTTGCCTGCACACGCACGGGGCCGTTTTCACCCAGCACCGGATAGCCCTCCTTCGTCTCTAAAAAGCCTTCTTTCCCCAGGTGAAACGCGCCGTTCCGTGTATACCGCTCGCCCCAGGGGGTTTGCACGGTAAAAAATCCCTCGCCGTCCAGCGCCAGATCAAAGTCGCTGCCCGTCTCCTTGAACTCACCCTGCTGAAAATCTGTGTACAGCTCGTTGAATTCCACACCGGTACCGAGCCGCCCAATAACAGGCGCAAGATCCGCAGAACCGAAAGGATGCCTGTACACGCCGTCGTCATCCATGCGCCGCATGAGAAGCTCAGGGAAGGCCTTGTGCACGGCGACATCCTTTTTATACCCGTCAACATCCGCATTCGCCAGGTTGTTCGCGGCCGCGTCAAGCCGCCACTGCTGGGCGCGCATCCCGCTCACACCGGTAAACCATGTTCTAATCATATTTTCCCCTAACCTATGAATTAAGGCGCGCCGTTCCGCAACGAAACCGACTCACCACGCCGCCTTTGTTAAAGTATCGGAATTCGCAAAAAGCGCCTTTACAGTCACGTTCCGGCACGGCGGCCCGCGGGCCGGCAGCTCAGGGGCAAAGTGGCTTACCGGTATGTCCGTAACGGCGCGAAAAACGCTTGCCGCCGTTTCGTACACCTCAGCGGCTCCGTCGATCAGGCCGGCGGCGGCGGACTTTATAATAGCGTATTCCCCTAAGACGCTGTACGCGGCTATGGGAACGTCAAGCAGACCCGCTCCCGTCCGTATTAGTATGTCCAGCTAGTAGCGGGCGCTTACACACGGACCCATACAGTTAAAAGTAAGGAACCGGCCGTACAGGGCTGTAAGCCAAAATTATTTCCTGAATTCCCTTAGGCCTTCAACATTATAAGTCTAGCTCCGCTCATGAGGGAACAAATGAAATATCCCATGATTCGTACTTGGTCCAGGTGTGTGTACGCTGCCAGGAAACGGTATCGGAACACCAGTACTGTTCGGTAAGTTTTAAGTTATAACCGGAATAGTCACCATCATCTTTTATCATCTGAAACACGCCGCCGGGCAGCAACAGCCGGTCTTTATAACCGTTTAACGTGTACCCGGTACAGAGAATCGCGGCACCCTCCGTTCCGGTAATATCACTTTTCACCGTATTTTTATAATTGGACTTGTTCAAGAACCTATTTGAATGTGGGCAAAAGCCCACGGGTTCTTGAACAGGTTTTTCAGCGGAAGTTGTTCAGAAACTGAGGTTTCTGAACAACTCTATTA
>JAITKQ010000156.1 GCA_031278295.1 Spirochaetaceae bacterium
GGGCTATTGATAGGGACGGGACTTTGGGCTATAGTGGGATGCATGGTAGGAATCATCGGCGCGATGAATGAAGAAATAAGCATTCTTCAAAACTTGATACGGGGTAGCGAAGTAGAAAAAACAGGCCCGTTTGAATACATTACAGGCATGTTGGAAGGCAAGCGCATAGTCCTATTGCGTTGCGGCATAGGCAAGGCGAACGCCGCGATGGGGGCGGCGCTGCTGATAAACCGCTTTGGGCCGGAGTTTGTGATAAACACAGGCTGTGCCGGAGGCGTAAATCCTGCCGGATTTACGCCGGTTCTTAAGTTCGGCGATGTCGTAGTTTCATCCGCCCTTGTTTACCACGATGTTGATATTTCACCGTTCGGCTATGCGGCAGGCCAGGTACCGGGCATGAAAGACGCCTTTTTCACAATCGAAAAGCCCGTGATACGTACCGCCCTCCGCGCCATTGATCAGTTAAAGGACGAAGGCCTTCTTCCCGCCTCGCTTAACCATGTGGAGGGGCTGATAGGCTCAGGCGACGTGTTTGTCTGCGACGACGCCCGTGTCGGCGAAATCGTAAAACTATTCCCTGCGGTACGCGCGATCGAGATGGAAGGCGCCGCGATAGCCCACGCCTGTTCCCTGTTTGCCGTGCCCTGCCTTGTGATACGCGCCATGTCAGACATAGCCGGTAAGGAATCCCCTATAAAATTTGACGAATACCTGCCGGCAGCGGCGAAACATTCCTCGGAAATAGTAAGGCGTATCGTAAAACTGTACTGAGAGGGGAACGGGCTGGCTTACGGGACGGCAGCGCGCGGCTTTGGGCCGTCCTAAGCGTCATCGAGTAAAGCGATTAAGCGCCCTATACTTTCCAGCGTCTGTAAAATATCTTCCGACGTACCGCGCAGACTTTCTGATGTTTTGTTCATTGATTGCATATCGCGCGTTAATTCCTGTGTTGAATCAGCCATCATGGAATGTGACTGAATTATCTCGGAGAAACTTTCTTCTACATTGCCGGCGCCATCGATCATACGGCTCATAACTTCGTCCGCCTTGTTCAAAAGCTCCAGCGAAAAGCCTATTTGTTTTACAATATTTTTTATGTTTAACGAAATGCTGTTTGCGTTGTCCGAAGTTGTGCCGGCAAGGGAGCGTATTTCGCCGGCAACTACGGCAAAGCCCTTGCCGGATTCGCCGGCGCGTGCCGCCTCTATCGCCGCGTTCATCGCAAGCAAATTGGTACTGGCCGCTACATCATCAATAACATCGGCAATACCGGCAATTTCCCGCGTTGTTTTTTCCACCCCGCCAAACGCCGACAGAAGCGCCTGCATATCTTTCTTTGCCTGCTCTGATAACTTGCCCATCATGTCTATAACATGCCGTTTCTGCCCGGCTAATACGCAGACCGTCTGTATTTGATCTATCAGCCCGGACATGCCGCTGCTTGAACGATCAATGACATCACCCTGTTCCATCGTTTGCCGTATATAGTTTGAAACCTTTTCCTGCATGGAAACAAGCGTTTCCTTCGATTTTTCAACCTGAAATACCAGCCGATTCGCGACATCGATCGCTTCTGACCGCACCTTTTCGTCTTCCGAAAGTTGTTCCATAAGGTAATGAAAGCAGTTTTCTTTTTTATTGAGTCCGTTAAAAATCATTTCCGCCATTAAGCGGCAGTTTCCGTATCCGCAGGCGGAACAGTTGCGCATATCTTCCGGCCTTGTTTTTTTCATTGCCGTAAAAACCGCCTTTAACTCTTCCGCGGTGGGCTTTTTTAGCTGTTCCGCGCGTTTCCCAAGGTTTTTGTACGTGCGTACATAAATTCCGTCCTTCCAGTACTTTTTTAACGCGCGTTTCAGAGCGCCGCCCAAAAACGATTTTTTGTTACGTTCAACCTGCTGTTTCCCGCGTTTCGAAATTCGCGCCTCCAGGCGATCGATCGGTTCGTCGTAATTGCCTGTACCCGGTCCCCCGTTGCAGCCGGCTTCACAGCTCAGGCAGTCCACAATAAACGGCGCGACATTTTCTTTCAGCATTTCCGGCAGTTCGTCCAGGTATTTGTAAACGGTAGCGGGCCCTTCAATTTTGCGCACAAGCGGGACCGTAGCGGGGGCTTCACGGGCGATCGTGTCGCGCAGGCCGCCTGGCGATGAAAACAGCACGGCCCGTTCGGCGCGGGGCCCTTCAAATTCGACGGATGGGTAGCCGGAAAGATGCTGCCGCGCCGCCGCCATTCGTTCTTTCAGTCGCAGCATAGTTACGTTGTACTGTACGAGTCCCGTTTCATCAAACTCCCGCTTCTTGGCCGCGCACGGCGATACTGCCGCAATTTTACAGTTTTTGTACTTTGGAAAGAATTTTTTAACCATGATCGCCGTATGGAGCATGGGGCTCTGGGCGGGCGCAAGCCATTTTAACAGTTCCGGACGGTAAATTTCGCAGTACCTTACGATCGCGGCGCAGGGCTGCGCTATGATTAGGGGCGGCTTATTTTTTTTCACGTGGTTAAGGTACGACTTAACGGTAAGTTCCGCGCCAAACGATACATCGAATACCGCCTTTGCGCCGGCTTGTTTAAGGTAGCCGTTGAGACGTTTAAGGTCGTCGAACACAACGGCGGCAGCTGGCGCGGTTATGACGACAATGTCCTCTCCCGCCTCAAGATCGGCAAAAAACCGCTCCGTGTCATCCGAGTACGAGCGTGCTCCCTGTTTACAGGCGGGGATGCAGCGTCCGCAGCCGATACAAAGCCGATCGACGACCAGCACTTTTTCACCTGAGCCGTCAATACACGATTTTAGCGGGCATACGGATATGCATGAATGGCAACCATTACACTTATCTTTATCAACCGTTATCAGATCCGGCATAGCCATACATCAAAGATAACAAAATTTAATGCCCCGCAAAACCAGCTCTTTGTTGGTCCCGTTCATAAATTGGACTTGTTCAAGAACCTATTTGAATGTGGGCAAAAGCCCACGGGTTCTTGAACAAGTCTTGCAAAATGCAAAGCATTTTGCCTTTTTTTCAGCGGAAGTTGTTCAGAAACTG